>NZ_JBHXRW010000020.1:0-137446 GCF_042716635.1 Streptomyces sp. NPDC058664
GGCGAGTCCACCTCGCCTCCCCGGGCCACACGGCCGTTCAGCGGAACGTCCTCATCCGCGGGCCCCCGCACCCGGTCAGGCGCATACGCGAACGGATGACGTCACCTCGGCCAGGGTGCGGAAGAGCAGTTCCGTGGACACGGCCCCCGGGTCCAGGTATCCGATGCTGCGATGGCCGAGATAGGACGCCCGCCCCTTGCGCGCCAGCAGCGGAATCGTGGACTCCGCCCCGGCACGCGCCGCCGACGCCGCGGCGGACGTCGCACGCCGCAGGCACCCGGCCTCGTCACAGGAGCCGCGGAAGGCCGTCAGGGCCGGCACGAAGGCGTCCACCATGGTCTTGTCCCCCGGGGCGGCGGCCCCCAGCTTGACGATGACGGCGAGCCCCGCGTCGAGCGCGGCCCCGAGCCGACGGGGATCGGCCCCGGGGGTCGCCAGCTCACCCCCCATCGCCTGGAAGGCGCTGCCGTACAGCACTCCTGAAGCGCCGCCCACCCGGGACAGGAGCAGCGCTCCCGCGCCGCTCAGCACGTCTCCCGCGGAGTCCGGCGCGTCATCCTCCTCGAGCCATCGGCAGACGTCCGACAACCCCCGGCACAGATTCACGCCGTGGTCGCCGTCGCCGATCGCGGAGTCGAGGACGGTGAGGCGACCCTTGTTGTCGTGGGCCGCTCTCGCAAAGGCCCGTAACCAGTCTCGAGCCAGCACGACATCCACTCGGTTTCCCTTCAGCCGTGACAACAGGGAACGTCGCCCCTCGACCACACTGTCAAGCGACATCGCAGGGCGTTCCACGCAAAGAGCTGGAACCGCAGCAAAAATCCGATCGTAGGGCCTCGTGCGGACCGGGACAACGAACGACCGAAGGCTGGACACCCCATATGCCGCTCACTCAAAGGTAGTTGACGACCAAACAATTCCCGGTCGCGGACGACACGCGATCGCACGGGAGGTGACGAAGGGTCAGAAATTCCACAGGGACATGAGCGGAGAAGGTGGCGAAGCGCACACCTAAACAAAACGTTGTTCAGCATTGCTGAATGACATTCCGCGAACTAGGCTCGTGCTCCGTCCAGATCGCACAGCCATATGAAGGACGTACGTATGTCTCTGGAGCGTGAACTCTTCGGCGCCGACCACGCCGACGAAAGAGTACGAGTGCTGGTGGCGGACCACGACCCGATCTCGCGACACGTCCTGACAAGCGTCCTCCGCAGATCCCCGCATCTCGAAGTGGCGGGAAGCGTGAATGAACAACAGCCTCTGACCGAATGGCCGTTAGACCGGATCGACGTGGTGGTCCTGGTCTCCGTGTTTCGCGAGAACGTCGCTCAGCTGGTGCGCCGGCTGGAGTCGCGGAAGGTGCGCGTACTGCTCGTCGGCACCACCTGGAGCAAGGGACGGCTCGACGCGGCCTTCGCGGCCGGCGCCACCGGCTGTCTGGTGAAGGACATCCAGGTCGCCGGATTGTCGGCGGCCATCCGCGCGGTGGCTTCCGGACACACGGTGCTCTCGCCGGAGCTGCGCGTCCTCTACACCCAGCGGGCGCCCGGCCCGTCGAGCGCGCGGACGACCGGATCCGAGCGGCTGTTGCACACGCTGACGTCACGCGAGCGGGAGGTGCTGAAAAGCCTGGCCGACGGCATGTCGACCGCCGAGACGGCGGCCCAGCTGCACGTGTCGCCGGCCACGGTCAAGAGCCACGTCTCGCACGCGCTGACCAAACTCGGTGCCCGCAACCGCCTCGAGGCCGTTCTGCTGTTCCAGAGTTCCTACGGTCTCGACACGGAGACGGTGCCGGGCGGGCATCTGGCGGCCATGGCGAGGTGAGGCCTCCGCCGAGGACCGCACCACTCGGCTGCCGGACGGCCCCACGCCCCCGGAGGGGGCGTGGGGCCGGGGCGGGGACGGGTCTCACGCCCCCCGGTACATCTCCGCCACGAGAAAGGCCAGGTCGAGCGACTGACTGCGATTCAGCCGCGGATCACAGGCCGTCTCGTAGCGCTGGTGGAGGTGGTCGACGCGGACCTCGTCGCCGCCTCCCACGCACTCGGTCACGTCGCTGCCGGTCAGCTCCACGTGGATGCCGCCCGGGTGGGTGCCGAGGCCCTGGTGTACCTCGAAGAACCCCTTGACCTCGTCCAGCACCGCGTCGAAGCTGCGGGTCTTGTGGCCGCTGGACGCCTCGAAGGTGTTGCCGTGCATCGGGTCGCAGATCCAGGCGACCCGGGCACCGCTCGCGGTGACCTTCTCCACCAGGCCGGGCAGCAGATCGCGGACCCTGCCCGCTCCCATCCGGGTGATGAAGCTCAGCCGGCCCGGCTCGCGGTCCGGATCCAGTCTGTCGATCAGCGCCAGCGCCTCGTCCGCCGAGACGCCCGGACCGAGCTTGACCCCGATCGGATTGCGGACCATGGAGGCGAACTCGATGTGCGCGCCGTCCAGTTGACGGGTGCGCTCGCCGATCCAGACCATGTGGGCGGACGTGTCGTAGAGCTGGCCGCTGCGCGAGTCCTTCCGGGTCAGCGCGGCTTCGTAGTCCAGTACGAGTGCCTCGTGGCTGGAGTAGAACTCGACGTTCTCGAACTGCTCGGGGTGGACGCCGCACGCCGTCATGAAGTCCAGCGCACGGTCGATCTCCTGGGCCAGCTTCTCGTAGCGCTCACCACTGGCGGACAGGGCGACGAAGTCCCGGTTCCAGGCGTGCACCTGTTCCAGTGCCGCGTATCCACCGGTGGCGAAGGAGCGCACCAGGTTGAGCGTGGCGGCGGACGCGTGGTACATGCGCCGCAGCCGCTCGGGGTCGGGGGTGCGTGACTCGGGGGTGAAGGCCAGGCCGTTGACCGAGTCGCCGCGGTAGACGGGCAGCGTCACACCGGAGCGGGTCTCGGTGTCCTTGGACCTGGGCTTGGAGTACTGTCCGGCGATCCGGCCCACCTTGACCACCGGTACCGAGGCCGCGTAGGTCAGCACGACGGCCATCTGCAGCAGTGTCTTGAGGGTGTCGCGGATCTGGTCGGCGGAGACGGCGTCGAAGGTCTCCGCGCAGTCACCGCCCTGGAGCAGGAACGCCTCGCCCCTGGCGACGGCGGCCATACGGTCGCGGAGCTGGTCGCACTCGCCGGCGAAGACGAGCGGAACAGCGGTCGACAGGTCCGCGAGGACGGAGTTCAGAGCCTCGGGGTCCGGCCAGACGGGCTGCTGGGCGGCCGGCCTCGTCCGGAACGAATGGACATCGGGTTCGTCTTTTTTCATGGCCGGAATGAGCGGTAGCGCACTACCGCCACTCCCTTCCGTCGAAGTGAGAAGGTGAAGGGGAATGCAGAAGCGCGGTAGGGCCGCCGTCACCACATGAGTACGGAACACGCGGTGAACGGTTCCGGTGGCGTCTCGACGTCTCCCGGACGATTCAAGCAGCGGCCGTCTCCGCCCCGCATCGGCCGTCGGCCGAGTTCTTCTGCACTTAAGGAGGAGGAGCCGGCGTCCCCCTCGGGGCTCCCCCGGCGTCGAGCGCCGCCGCGAGACGCTCGACCGCGCTCGCCAGGGTGTCGAGGGGCGCCGCGAAGGACAGCCGGACGTGCTGTTCGGCGGTGGGGCCGAAGGCGCTTCCCGGCGTGACGACGACCCCGGCGTGCTCGATCAGCCAGGCGGAGAACTCCTGCGCCGATCCGAAGCCGAGTCCGGAGATGTCCGGCAGGACGTAGAAGGCCCCTTCGGGGTCGGCGCAGGACACGCCGGGGATCTTGTTCAGCGCGCCGACGAGGAACCGGCGCCGGGCGTCGTAGCTCGCCACCATCTCGTCGACACAGGCGCGGGACTCCTCGCCGAGCGCCCCGAGCGCCCCGCGCTGGACGAACGAGGAGGCGCAGCCGACGGTGTGCTCCTGCACCTTCACGACCTCCCGCAGCACGGCCGCCGGCCCTGCCACGTAGCCGAGCCGCCACCCGGTCATGGCGTGGCTCTTGGAGAAGCCGTTGACGGTGAGGGTGCGGTCCCGGCAGCCCGGCCGGGCGGCCAGGCTGCGGTGCGTCCGGCCGTCGTACCGGATGTACTCGTAGATCTCGTCCGTGAGCACGACGAGGTCGTGCCGGTCGGCGACCCGCGCGACCGCGTCGGCCTCGGCCGCGGTGAGCATGCGGCCCGTCGGGTTGTTCGGCGTGTTCACCAGGATCGCCCGGGTACGCGGGGTGACCGCCTCCGACAGCTGCTCGGCGGTGATCGTGAAGTGGTCCCGCGGATCGAGCGGGACGTCGACCGCGCGCCCCCCGAGCAGCGTGATCATCGGGGCGTAGCTGACCCACGCGGGCGACGGCACCAGCACCTCGTCACCGGGTCCGATGACACCGGCGAGGGCGATGAACATGCCGTGCTTGGCCGACGGGGTGACGATGACGTCGGTCCCGGGGTCCACGACGATCCCGTTGTCGGCGTGCAGCTTGGCGGCGATCGCCTCGCGCAGCTCCGGGATCCCCCGGCTCGGTGTGTAGTGCGTGAAGCCGCCTTGCAGCGCCTCGACCGCCGGACGGACCACGTGGTCGGGCGTCGCGAAGTCGGGCTCGCCGCCGCTGAGGTTGAGGACGTCGACGCCGCGCGCCTTCTGGCGCTGCACCTCGTCGAGGAGGGCCACGGTCGGAGACCGTCCGATGGACGCCGCGACCGGGGCGGACCGGGTGCTCATGCGGCGGCCCGTCCCGTCTCCGGGAGTGCCTCGTCGACACTGCTGACCACGGCGGTGCGGGCGAGCATGTGCAGTGCGGCCTCCTGCAGCGTCTCGTCTCCGGTGGCCGTCGCGTCCTCGAGCACCTGGACGACGAAGTCGCGGTCGTGCGCCTCGCGGGCGGTCATGAGCACCACCAGGTCGGTGGCGACCCCCGTCAGCAGCAGCGTGTCGATCTTCCGCGCCCTGAGCAGGAACTCGAGGTTCGTGCCGTAGAACGGGCTGACGCGTTGCTTGACCACGATGTCCTCACCGGGCTCGGGTGCCAGCCGCTCGTGGACCTGGGTGCCCCAGCCGCCGAGGGTGAAGCGGTGCTCCGGGTCGGCCGGCCCGAAGAGGGCCGACCCGCCGGGCCAGTCCTCGTAGTGGCTGCTGTAACCGAGCACCACGTAGATGACGGGTATGCTGCGGGCGCGGGCGCGGTCGATCGCGGCCGCGGTGCGGTCGATCACGCCGCGGCGGGCCACCTGCTTGCGGCACACGTGCGCGTAGTGCCCGTCGGGGTGGACCAGCTCGTTGATCATGTCGAGTACGAGCAGTGCTGACCGTGACATCCTTCTCAACCTCCGATCGTCAGGGACTGGGGAACGGTGACTTCGGCGGGGCGCAGCATGTGCGAGGCGACGTCGTCCGCGTCACGCATGAACTCGCTCCACCCTGTGGGCCCGGTCGCGACGACCTGGGTGAAGTAGCGGGAGTACTCGCTGGGAATGCCGAGCACGTACAGGCCGCGTTCCGGCCGGCCGTCCGCGCCGAGCGGATGGAACGGCGACCGGGTCACCGCGACTCCGCCGGTGGGGAACTCCCCGCCGTTGACGAACTCGCTCCACAGCCCGCGGCGCAGCAGCATGCCGGAGAGCCCGGAGGTGTCCGCCCGGACGTCGGGCTCGGGGATCCGGGCGTCGATGAGGGTGTCGACCGCCTCGGACGCTCCCGGTACCTGCGGCGAGACGACGCCGAACCGTCCGGTCACGGCGTCGGTCACGTACGTCGCCCGGGGTCCGACGACCCGGAGGATCCCCGCTTCGATCAGGGCTCGCGTCTCGCGCAGCCGGCTCAGGGGCGGCCCGGCGGCGAGGAAGGCGCTGCGCGGCGCGTACCAGCCGACGAGTCCGTCCCGGTGCGACGCCGGAGTCAGGCCGCCGAAGTCGGTGAGTTCCCGGATGATCCAGCGCAGGCTGCGCAGGATGTCGAGGCCGGCCTTGACCGGGGAGTCGACGTTGCCGCGCTCCGCCTCGCGCACGTCGGCGTCCAGTGCGGCGAGGAGCTCCTTGTCGAACATGGTCCGGTCGGCGAACGTCCGGTCGGCGAACGGGCGGGCGAGGGTGTCGAAGTCGAGGCCGGGCAGGTCGCCGAGGCCGAAGTCCGCGGCACACCGTGCCAGGTCGGAGACGCGGACGCCGCCCCCGGCACGTACCCGCGCGGCGAACTCCTCGGCGGTGGCCGCTCCGGAGCGTTCGCGCAGCACGGTGGTGAAGTGGACGAAGTCGACCTCCGCCATCAGGCGGGGCAGCAGGTGCCGGTGGAAGTCCAGGCGTTCACCGCCCGCCGCGGCACGGACGAGTTCCTCGGTGAAGAAGACCGGCCGGTAGGCGAATCCGGACGGCTTCTGGTTGCGGCCGCGTCCCGGTTGGGGGAAGCCGCTGCGCGAACCGGCGACGAGGAACGGCTCGTCGCCGCTCGGCGTGTAGACGAGGCCGTCGTGCGACTCGGTGAACGTTCCGCCGCGCCCGACCGTGAGGGCGGCCACCACGTCGTAGAAGGTGAGCCCCATCCCGATCACACCGACCTTGGCACGCGGGGCGATGTCGGTCAGCGGCATGTCCGCGGCCGAGCCTCCGGGGACGAACCGCAGGCCGGGGTGGCTCTGTGCGAACCGCTGCAGTTCGAGCAGGTGCCCCGACAGACGTGGCCGCGCGTGGCCGGTGACGATGGCGGCCCGATCGACGTGGAGCTCCCGCCCGTCGTCGAGGGTCAGGCAGTACCCCTCTCCGTCCTTGCGCAGGTCGCTCACGGTGGCGACGACCCGGTGCAGGGTGACGGAGGACGGCAGTGCCCGTTCGATCGTGTCGAGCAGGAAGAGCAGGTAGCGGCCGTAGACGCGGCGCGGGGCGTAGTCGTTGGCGTGCGCGCGCCCCGGTTCGGTCATGTCCCACCACTGGGCGAACGAGGGGCCGGCCCCCGGGCGGGCCGGGCCCGCGTCCGGCGCACCGGAGAACGCGGTGATCTCGCCGGCCACCGTGTTCATCAGGTACCAGTCCGGCTGATCGGTGCGCCAGACCCGGCCGCAGCCGACCTGCACGGTGTCGATGATGTGGATGTCGACGGGTTCGGGGGACTCGGACGCGCGGACGGCGAGCCGTTCCAGGATGCTCATGGCCCGGGGTCCGCCCCCGACGAGGGCGATCGCGGTCATCGTGCCCGCCCCGTGTTTCCGCGGCACATCTCCAGGACCAGGCCCGCCAGCCGGGCGCCGCGGTCGCCGAGACGGTCGGCGTACCTCCGGACGATCCACCGCTCGCGGTCCGAGGCGAGCCGGTCACCGCCCTCGCGCATGCGGGTCCGCTGGACCTGCAGGGAGAGCGCCAGTCGCTGCTCCAGGAGCGAGATGATCCTCTCGTCGAGGACGTCGATCTCGGTTCGCCAGTTCGCGATGGCCTCCGTTCCCGCGTTCGTGCTCATGTGCCGACCACCGCCAGGACGTCGACCTCGATCAGCAGCTCTCCCGGCAGGTGCACCCATACCGTCGTGCGGGCCGGCCGGACTTCGCCGAACACCTCGTCGAAGATCTCGTTCATGACCGCGAAGTCCTCTTCACGGGCCAGGTAGATCCTGACCATCAGGACGTCGGAGACGTCGGCGCCGGCGGTCTCGAGCAGTTCCTGGAGGTACGTGAAGACCGCCCGGGCCTGCTCGCGGATGCCCGGAGCCGGCCCTTCGAGCCGACCGGGGAGGAAGGGGACCTGGCCCGAGACCGCGAGCAGGGGGCCTCGGCGGACGACCGGTGAGTACCGTGCCGCCGGCGCCGGAGCGCCGGGCGCGGAGAACGTCTGGCTGAGCATGAACACCTTTTCCGGAGAAGATACGGGGGGGAGGCACGCCGGGTGTCGGGCCGGGCGAGGGGCCGGATCGCGCCGGTGAACCGGCCGGGGCCTTCGGTACCGGCCTCGGCGGTCAGAGGGCGGGTTGGTCAGAGGGCGGGTTGCTTCGACTCGTACGCTTCGATCGCGGGGAGGTGGGCCAGCGTCTCGGCGATCCGGTCCCCCGGCTCCAGCAGGCGCCGTCGCAACGGCTCGTCGATGCGGAACGGGCTCTCCACCGCACCGCAGTTGAGCCGCAGCGTCGTCAGGTCGACCGTGACGGCCAGCCACGGGTCGGCCTCGATCTCCGCCCACAGCCGTTCGATCACCTCGTGGTCGACCTCGGCCGTCCACAGTCCCCGGGTCGTGGCGTTGCCCCGGAAGATGTCGCCGAACCGGGCGGCGACGACCACCTGGAAGCCCGCGCTCTGCAGTGCCCAGACGGCCGACTCGCGCGATGATCCGGTACCGAAGTCGCGGCCCGCCACGAGGACCGTCGCCCCCTGGTACTGCGGCTGGTTGAGGACGAAGCCGGGGTCGCTCCGCCAGTCCGCGAGCAGGATGTTCGTGAAGCCGTCCGGCCGGTAGTACGGGACGAACCGGGCCGGCGCGAGCTGGTCGGTGTCGACGTCGTCGCGCCGCAGCGGAACCGCGGTCCCGGTGCGGGTCACGGGCTCGCTCACAGGTCCTCCGGTGTCGTGAAGCGGCCGGTGACCGCGGTGGCGGCCGCGACCCGGGGCGAGACGAGGTGGGTCCTGGACTGCTTCCCCTGGCGCCCTTCGAAGTTGCGGTTGCTGGTGGAGGCGGCGCGCTCGCCCGGTGCCAGCCGGTCCTCGTTCAGCGCGCAGCACATCGAGCAGCCGGCGCCGGCGCGGAAGTCCGCGCCGGCCGAGTCGAACACCTTGTCCAGGCCCTCGGCCACGGCCTGGCGGCGTACGGCCGCGGAACCCGGCACGATCAGCATGCGCACGCCCTCGGCGACGCGACGCCCGTCGAGGACGGACGCGGCCTCGCGGAGGTCCTCGATCCGGCCGTTGGTGCACGAGCCGAGGAAGACGGTGCTCACCTCGAGGTCCCGTACCGCCTGGCCCGGGCGCAGGCCCATGTACTCCATGGACCGCTCGGCCGAGGCCCAGTCCTCGCCGGCGGCGAAGTCCGCCCGGGACGGGACCCGTCCGTCGATGAGCAGGTTCTGCGCGGGGTTGGTTCCCCAGGAGACCCTGGGGCCGACGTCGGCGGCGTCGATGTGGACGACGTCGTCGAACCGGGCGTCGTCGTCGCTGCGCATCTCACGCCACCGGGCCTCGACGGCGGAGAACTCCTCGCCGTCGTCCAGGGCCACCCGTGAGCGCAGGTAGTCGACCGTCACGTCGTCGGCCGCCACCAGGCCGGCCCGGGAGCCGGCCTCGATGCTCATGTTGCAGAGCGTCATCCGGCCTTCCATGGACAGTCGGCGGACGGCCTCACCTCGGTACTCGATGACGCTGCCCTGTCCTCCCCCGGTGCCGATCCGGGCGATCAGCTCCAGCGCGAGGTCCTTGGCCGTGGCCCCGTCCGGCAGCACGCCGGAGACCTCGACGGCGAGGTCCTTCGGCCGGTGTACGGGAAGGGTCTGGGTGGCGAGCACGTGCTCGACCTGGCCGGTGCCGATGCCGAACGCGAGCACGCCCAGGGCGCCGAGCGTCGAGGTGTGCGAGTCGCAGCAGACGATCGTCATGCCGGGCCGCGCGAGGCCCAGTTCGGGGACGATGACGTGCACGATCCCCTGATCGGCGTCGCCCAGCCGGTGCAGCCGGATGTCGAACTCGGCGCAGTTGGCCCGGATCAGCTCGCGCTGCCGCCGTCCGGCCAGGTCCTCGAGGGCGCCGTCCCTGGTCGGAGTGTTGTGGTCCTCGACCGCGAGTGTCAGGTCGGGACGCCGGACGGTCCTGCCCGACGCCCTCAGGTCGTCGAAGGCCCGGGGCGTGTTGACCTCGTGCAGGACGTGCAGGTCCACGTAGAGCAGATCGGCGCCGTCGTCGAGGGGCCGTACGACATGGTGGGACCAGATCTTCTCGGCCAGTGTCCTTCCCATGTCAGGCCGCCACGGGTTCGACGGCACGGGCGAGGCCGAACACGGACCAGAGCATGTCGATGGGCCGGGTTCCCGAGATGAACGTCAGCCCGTACCGCTCGGCCGAGGGCTGGGTGGTGAGGGCCGCGTCCACCCGGCCCGAACGGGCCGCGAGCGCGGCCGCGCTGGTCGACTCCGCCCGCACGATCTCCTTGACGCTCAGTTCCACGGGCAGCAGCTGCTCGATCAGGGGGATCGGCGCCGGGTGGCTCGCGATCCGGACCGGTCCGGTCAAAGTGGTGCCGGCCGGTACCGCGATGCCGTACTGAGGGGTCTGGTAGTGGTACGCACCGACCAGACTGAGCGTCGTGTCCATGTAGAACTCGGAGACCTTGGCGTAGGCGTTGGCCACCACCAGCAGATCGGCGGTGCCCTGGACGACCGCCCTCGACGCCATCTCGTAGCTGTGGAACAGCTCGGGAGTCTGCTCGACGGCCATGCCCGGAAGCCGCTTGATGAGGTGCTTGGCCGCCAGCTCGCTGCTGGTGCCGGCCGGGCCGAGCGTGGCCACCTTCCATCCCTTGGCCGTGGTGGGCAGAGATATGTCCAGGAATCCCTGGACCATTGTGTGCTGCACTGCTTTTCCTTCCCCCTGTACCTCTGCGGACCGGTGGTCCGGAGTCATGCGGAACGGACGGGCGTGAGCCACGAGGCGTAGGCGGGGCGCCGGCCCCGGACCACCTCGTCGTAGACGTGACGGAGCTGCGAGGTCACGGCACCCGCCCGGCCCGTGCCGACCTCGCGGTGGTCGATCGATGTCACCGGACAGATCTCGACGCCCGTGCCGGTGGTGAACACTTCCTGTGCTGCTGTCAGTTCCTCCACGGACACCGGCCGTTCCTCGACCGTCGTCCCGAACTCGCGCTCGAGCAGCTCGATGGCGGTCGCCCGGGTGATGCCGGGCAGGATGTCGGCGGTCACCGGCGGTGTGGCGACGGTCCCGTCCCGGCCGACGACGAAGACGTTGGACGTGCTCGCCTCGGTGAGGTTGCCGTCGAGGCCGAGCATCAGCGCGTCGTCGCACCCGTCGGCGTGGGCCTCCTCGACGGCCAGGGCGTTGTTCGCGTAGGTGCCCGTGATCTTCGCCCCGGACGGGACGCTCACCGACGGCACCCGGCGGACCCTGCTCACCTTGCAGCGCAGGCCTTCGCTCGGCACGTAGGAACCCATCCGCACCGTGGTGACGGTGAACTGCCCGGACACTCCGCTCAGCCGGACGCCGAAGGGCGTGCCGGGTTCGAGCGCGAGCTTGTAGGCGAGAGGGCGGATGTAGGTGTCGCCGCCGCTGCCGTTGCGCCGCAGCAGGTCCAGCACGATGTCGGCCAGCCCCGCCACGTCGCCGGGGAGCCGGATCCGCAGGGTCGCGGCGGAGCGCTCCAGGCGTTCCAGGTGGTCCCGGAGCCGGAAGACCGCCGGTCCCGCCGTGCCCTCCTGGGCGTAGGCGCGAATGCCCTCGAAGACACCGGTGCCGTAGTGCAGGGCCTGCGTGCTCAGGGGCAGGCTGACGGCGCCGGCCTCGACGAAGGCGCCGTTGTGGTACGCGTACGGGGGCGCCGCCACCGCGGTCGTGGCCATCACGCGTTACGTCCCGTGGCGATCGCCAGCGCGGCCAGGCGCTCGGGCTCGGGCTCACTGCCCCGCCGGTCGTGGATCCGCGCGGCCTTCCAGCTCACCATGGCACCGGTGCTGGTGATGGCGTCCATGGAGCCGAGCACGACCTCGCAGCGGACACCGAAGGCTTCGGCGACGGCCCGCCGGAGCACCTCGCGGTCGAGGCGCAGCCCCGCCTCCCGGTCCGTCGGCTCGAGGTTGACCGTGACGAGGTCCTGTCCGTCCACCTCGTCGATGACCAGGAAGTAGTCGATGACGCCACGGATGTGGGTGAACAGCGTCTGCTCCAGGTCGAAGGCGGTCACCCGCCGCCCGCCCAGGTGCAGCGCGTCCCTGACCCTGCCGATCGGCTGCAGCACCTCGTGGACCGAACCGGCCCGCGCGGAGAGCCGGACCATGTCACCGGTGCGGTACCGCACCAGCGGCTTGGAGCCCTGGTACAGATGCGTGACGACGAGCTCGCCCTCCCGCGTCCCGTCGACCGCCTCGACCGGCCGCCCCGTGTCGGGGTCGACCACCTCGAGGTAGTTGTTCAGCGGCACCGTGTGCAGCCGGCCGTCCGCGTGGCAGGCGGCCATGATCGACGCCTCCTGCGAGGCGTACATGCAGTTGTAGACCCTGGCCGACCACAGCGCGCCCAGGTTCTCGAGCATGGCCGGCGAGGTCAGCTCGCCGAGGGTGAGGATGAGTCGGACCCCCAGGCGGGAGTGGAGGTCGACGCCGGCGGCGCGGGCCGCCTTGGCCAGCGAGATGGCCATGCCGGGGGTGCAGACGAGCGCGGTCACACCGAGCTGTTCGAGCAGGGCCAGCGCACGGGGGAATCCGACGACCGGCGAGTGCGGCCACATCTTGACCACGGTGTGGCCGAGGTTGCGCAGGACGTCGCCGAAGGTGTCGCCGGTCGAGTGGAGTTCGGTCGGCCCCATCACCGCGACCACGTGGTGCTCGCCGTGCTGCGCGAAGACGTCCTCGTAGGCGAGCGTCAGGGCGGTGTTGTTGACGATGGAGTCGTGCTCGTCACGAGGGCACGGGGTGGCGCGGCCGGTCGTTCCGGTGGTCTCGTAGTAGACCCAGGCCTTGTCGAGCGGCTGCGACATGACGTCGAACAGCTCCGCGCGCAGGTCGTCCTTGGTCGTGAACGGCACCGCGGCGAGTTCCTGCGGGCTGATCGGCCCGGACGGGGCGACGGTGACATCGCGCAGCCGGTCGCGGTAGAACGCCGAGTTGGCCCGGACGTAACGGATGGTCTCCGCGACGCGCTCCATCTGCAGCGCGTGCAGGTCGTCCGTCGGCCGGCCTTCCTTGTGGAGCTGTCGCTGCTCCGTGAGCGCGCCGCGGGCGAAGGCCTCGAGTTCCGGCCTGAAGAGGGTGAACACCGCTGTCCTTTCGGTATGTCGTGGCTGAGTTCTGCGGGTGTCAGCGCATCGGCGGGAGGCCGCCGGCGATCCTGCCGGCCGGCTTCCGGGCCGTGAGGCCGGTGCTCATCGGGCCGGCGCGCCGAGCAGGGCGTCCTCGGTGTCGTCGAGGTCGACCACCACCCATGTACTCAGCTCGGTCCAGGCGCGGACCCCCCGCCGGTGGTCGGGATGGGCCTGGTACCGCTCCAGCGCTTCCCGGTCCTCGAACAGGCCGATCACGGTGAAGTCGTAGGCGGCTTCACGGGCCGTGGTGTTGCGCCCGACCGTCCAGGACACGATGTCGGGGATGTGCTCCGGGTGGCCGCGTGAGATGCGCTCGGCCTCGACGGCCCGGGGATCCGCCCAGGTGATGCCCGGCAGGAACCGGAAGCAGACGATGTGGCTGATCATTCCCTGCTCCCCGGTCAGCTCGGCACGGGAGCGAGATCGGCCGCCAGGCGCTCCCGCAGGACGGAGATGTCCTCGCAGTCGCTCTCGACCCGCTCGGCGATGTACTCGCGGTAGATCTCGTTCAACTTGAACTCGTCGACCCGCAGGTTCATGTCGTCGAGCAGGTGGCGCAGCACGGCCCGGCCGGAGTGCCTGCTGATCAGCAGCGTGCGCTCCCTGCCGAAGCGGGCCGGCTCGACGTACTCGTAGGTCGCCGGGTTGCGGAGCATGCCCGCCTGGTGGATTCCCGCCGCCGTACCGAACGCGTACCGGCCGAAGATGGCCTTGTTCCGCGGCTCTTCGAGGCGGATGACCTCGCGGAGGCGGTTGTAGACGGCGTAGATGCCGGCGAGGTCGACCTCGGCGTACAGGCCCAGTTGTTCGCCCTTGTAGGCGAGCAGGGCGCAGACCTCCTCCATGGCGGTGTTGCCAGCCCGTTCACCGATGCCGCCGACCGTGACCTGGACGTCGTCCGCACCGGCCTGGAGGCCGGCGATCGCGTTGGCGGTCGCGAGGCCGAAGTCGTTGTGGCAGTGCACCCCGATGCGCACCGGTGCCGGCGCCCATTCCCGGATCCTGGCGATGAGGTCGCCGAACTCCTCGGGGGAGGCGCAGCCGGAGGTGTCCGCGATCGGGATGTAGCGGGCTCCGGCCTCCACCGCACGCTCGGTGAGCTGCTGCAGGTAGCCGAAGTCGCCGCGCGTGGCGTCCTCGATCCCCACCGCCACGGTCTCCACCCCGAGGGACGTGGCGAACCGCGCGGCGTCGACGGCGTCGTCGATCGCCTGCTGCCGGGTGATGCCGAGCTTGTGCTCGAGGTGGATGTCGCTGCCGGTGCCCATGATCTGCAGGACGTGGTTGCGGCTGCCGGCGGCCTGGACCGCCGTCTCGATGTCGTCCCTGCGCGCCCTGGACAAGGTCGCCACCTGGGCCCGGCTGAGTGCCGCGGAGACCGCCTGGGTGGCATCGAAGTCGTTGGACGACGAGGCCGGGAAGCCGGCCTCGATGACGTCCACGTCCAGCGCTTCGAGCCGTAGGGCCAGATCGAGCTTGTCCTGGGCGGACATGGCGTTTCCGGGAGCCTGCTCGCCGTCGCGCAGCGTCGTGTCGAATATCCCTATGCGTCGTGCGGCTTGCCTGTTCGTCATTGGATTCCTTGGGTGGAGGAGGGGTGTGGCGCGTCTCTCCGCGGAAGCACCGCAATCCGCGGACACGGCTGTCGCGGGCGCGGGTCCCGCGTGGTCCTCAACGCTTCGAACCGGTCACTGGGCCGGCCGTACCGGCTGCTCCCACACCACGAGTCCGACAGCGCCCTTCGGACTGCGCGGGGTGTGCACGCTGTCGGGGGGCATCACAAGGAGGCTGCCCGCGGGATAAACTCCGTCGTCGGTCTCGAGCTCGCCTTCGACGATCCAGATGATCTCGTATCCAGGGTGCCGGTGCGGCTGGGCTTTTCCACTCGGCATATAGCGGACGATGGCCGCCGCGGGGCCGTTCTCACCGGTTTCCGCCGTCGAGTAGAGCGAATGGATCTCCGCACCGATCCGGCCGTCCCGTATCAACGGCTCGAACTTGTAGTCCACCGGTCCGAACGATTTCCCGGGAATTCCGGTGTACAGCTGCGGAAGCGCGCTCGTGTCAGCCTGATCAGACATATGTATTCGTATTCCTTTTTCGCTCGTCTTGTGGGGAACGGGATCAGTCGCCGACCTTGCCCGGCACCCCGTCGATCCAGGCGTCGCCGTGCGCGTCCGCAGCGGCCTGGTCCGCGAAGGCGTAGGTCTTGAGCAGCCAGCGGCCGAGCGCGCGCCGGGCGTCGCTGATCTCGATCTGCTCGCGGTTGTGCAGGCCGTGCTGGTTGGCGAACGTGAGCACGTCGCCCTCCTGCATGCGGTGCCGCTCCTTGGGCACCCGGGTCAGCGCGTTCTTCAGCGCCAGCAGGGCGTCCTTGGCCTCGACCGGCGCGTCGGGCGCGGTCGTGGTGTGCGTGTCGAGGTAGCGCAGCGAGGAGACCCCGCTCAGGATGGCGTGCGCCGGCGCGCTCTCGAGCTCGTTGTTCGCGTCCCGGGAGACAACGTCGAACGGGGTGACGAAGTGGGGTTCACGCAGCACCTGCTGGATGTCCGGCGACAGCTCGGCGATGAGCCGGCGGCCGGGGACGAAGCCGGTGTAGACCAGGTCCTCGGTCGGGCAGCGCATGCCCAGCAGGGTGATGTAGTCGGCTCGGACGGGGTGGGCGGTGCGGTCGTTGTGGAACACCACCTCGCCGCCGTTGTAGCCGGTCTGCTGCCCCAGGTACTTGTTGATGGCGATGACGTCGATGAAGAAGTCACCCCCGAAACGGTTCGCGTAGGACAGCAGCGGCGTCCTGGTGATCTGGGCCAGCAGCTCCAGGAACCCCTCGCCGATGAACGTGGTCTTTCGGCTCTTCTTCTCGGCGGAGGGATCTTCGTTGCCGATGTCGGGCAGGTCCTCGTCCACCGGGCAGTTACGCAGGACGTGAGCTTCCGCGAGGCCCTGGGAACGCTCGACTCGCATCCTCTCGGCGGCCTCGAGCAGCCGGGCGGGAACTCCCCCGTCGGCCACGACCTTGGAAATGAGCTCGCTGAACGCCGGATAGTCCTTGTACGGACTCGCCTCGACGCTCGCGAGCTTCTCGACGAGCTGAGCACGCTCACCGTCCGTCAGAACCAGTATCGCTTCCAAAACCCGACCCCCACATTCTTTCGATTCGGTACGAGTATTCAAGCGATGCTCCTCGCCCCCCGCATCGGCTGACGGTTGAGTTTCGACTCAACCTAAAGAGGAGGCGTGAAGCCAAGGAGGAGTCGCGGAGGAGAGGGAACGCCGGGATGCCCCGTACCGGTTTTTTTCCTGCCACCTGGAGGCGGACGGCCGGATCCGGTCCGTCCGGACCGATTATCGGCGGACTCACTCATTCCGGTAGCGGAGACCGCCTCACCGTCACGCTTCCGCCCCGGCGCGGTTACCCAGGAGCACGCATTGAGCCAGGTCCGGGATCGACGGACCGCAGGAGACAGGTGACGGACATGCGAACTGAGGCTGCCCAGCGGGTCGAGCTGGTCTTCTCCCTCTTCGACGCCAACGGAAACGGAGTTATCGAATCCGATGACTTCGACCTCATGACGGGTCGTGTGCTGGAGGCGGCGGTCGCGTCGGGCGACGGTGCCAAGGAGGCCATCCGGGCCGCGTTCCGCCGCTACTGGACGACGCTGGTCACGGAACTGGACACCGACGGCGACGGCGTGATCACCCTCGACGAGTTCCGTCCGTTCGTGCTCGACCCCGAGCGCTTCGGCCCCACGGTCACCGAGTTCGCCGAGGCGCTCGCCGCACTCGGCGACCCCGACGGGGACGGCCTGATCGAGCGTCCGCTCTTCGTGTCGCTGATGACGGCGATCGGCTTCGAGGAGGCGAACATCCACGCGCTCTTCGACGCCTTCGGTCCTGACGCCGAGGACCGCATCACCGTGGCCACGTGGGCCGCCGGCATCGAGGACTACTACGCGCCGGACAAGGCCGGGATCCCGGGCGACCGGCTGGTGTCCGTCCGGGCCGTCTGACACGGTCCGGACGCGAGCGTCCCGTGGCGGCTCGGGCCGTCACGGGACGCCGTCGATCAGTACGGAACCCGGCTCACCCCCACGTGCGCGGGCGGCACCGCCGTGATGTGACGGCAGTGCCGGGCCCCGTGCGGACGTCGTCGTGAGCGGACGTCATCACCGGGGCTTGTGCGCGAACACCCACCGGTTCCCCTCCAGCGCGTCGTTCGGCTCGGGGAGGGGGCCACGTCCCCGCAGGCGGGTGAAGTCGAAGGGCGTGTGCGTCGAAGTGGACCAGCCCCTGGCCGTCAGGGCGCCCGCGGAGTCGGGGCGTGGCCCCTTGTCGAAGAGGTCGAGCAGATCGATGCCGAGCTGCTCTCGTGTCGCCGTGTAGATCGGGCTGTCGCGGTACGCCAGCAGGTCCTTCTCCAGCTTGGCCTCGAAGGCCAGGGCGCCGCCCCCGGTGGTCAGCCGGTCCACCGTGTCGACGAGGTGCGTCTCGGCGGGGCCCGGCAGGTAGAAGAGCAGTCCCTCGGCCAGCCAGACGCTCGGGGCGGCCGGGTCGAACCCGGCGGAGGTCAGCGCGGTGACCCAGTCGGCGCGCAGGTCGACCGGTACCGGGACCCGCTTCGCCTTCGGGGCGGCCGAGAGCTCCGTGAGCACCCGCCGCTTGAAGGCCAGCACGCCCGCCCTGTCGAGCTCGAAGACGACGCAGTCGGACGGCAGTTCCAGCCGGAAGGCGCGGGTGTCCAGCCCCGCTCCCAGCAGGATCACCTGGCGGGCGCCCGTACCGACCGACTGGAGGAGGAAGTCGTCGAGGACCCTCGTCCGCAAACCGAAGTAGCGGGCGAACCTCCCCCACAGCGGGTCGTCGTCCCCGTCCGGAACCTGCTCGATGCGCACCGGCCAGTCCGCGCAGGCCCGGGCCGCGCGCACGAAGTGCTCCGCGTAGGTGTCCTGGGCCAGGCTGTCGTGGCGGTGGGTCTCGATCGCCCGTGCCGCGGCGACCAGGAGGGCGGTCAGGCCCACGCCTCCGTCCACGCCGTCCACGCCTTCCACGGCGGCGGGAACGAGGGGTGCGGCAGGCCCGTCGGTCGGACGGGAGGAGTCCTCGGTGGTGAACGTTTCGCTCATCGGTCTCTTCTTTCCGGCAGCAGGACGGGTTTGACCACGCGGCCGGCGTCGCAGTCGCGTTCGGCCTCGTTGATGTCGGCCAGCGGGTAGGTGCGGATCAGCTCGTCGAAGGGGAAGCGGCCGGCCTGCCACAGGCCGATCAGCCGGGGTATCAGCAGTCCGGGCACGGCGTCCCCTTCACAGATGTGCCGGATGCCGCGGCCCCGGTCGAGCGTGCCCGGTTCGAGCGGCACCGCGGTGTGGAGGCGTGCCACGAGGCCGAGGGTGCCGGTGGGACGCAGTCCGCGGAGCGCTTCGTCGATGAGCGGGGCCGAGGCCGTGGTGTCCAGGGCGTACTGCGCGCCGCCGTCGGTCAGCCGGCGGATGCGCTCGGCCGGTCCGGCCGGCCCGGCCGTCGCGGCGGGCAGCGGGACCGCGCCGAACCGTTCGGCCAGGGCCAGTCGCCCGGGGTGCCGGTCGACGGCCACGGTCCGTACGCCGGCGGCGGTGGCGGCCATCACCGCGGCCAGGCCCACCGCTCCCGCGCCGAGTACGACGAGGGTGTCGCCGGGACCGGCACGGAAGGTGTTCAGTACGGCTCCGGCGCCGGTGAGGAAGCCGCAGCCGAGCGGTCCGAGCAGTTCGAGCGGCAGGGCGGGGTCGACCCGGACGGCGTTGCGGACCGGGACGAGCGCGTACGCGGCGAAGGAGGACTGGCCGAACCACCGGGGAGCCAGCGCTCCCCCGGCGGCGTCGGTGAACCGTGGCACGCCCTCCTTGCGTCCTCCGAAGAGGTTGAGGGCGGCGAAGGAGTCGCAGTAGGCGGGGGCCGCGCCGCGGCAGTTCCGGCAGTGTCCGCAGGAGTCGAAGCTCAGCACGACGTGGTCGCCGACGCCGATCGCGCTGTCCGGGCCGTCGCCCGACGCCACCACGACTCCGGCCCCCTCGTGGCCGAGGACCGCCGGCAGCGGGGTGCGGCCGGCCGACCGCCGGACCGCGAGATCGGTCCGGCACATTCCGCAACCCGCGATCTCGACGAGGATCTCACCGGCGGCCGGGCCGGTGCTCAGGGCCACCTCCTCCACCGCGAACGGGTCCTCGTACGAGCGCAGCACGGCGGCTCGGAACCTCATCGTCCTTCCTCCCGCGGGCGGTCGTCCCCCTGCGGGCGGTGCACGACGAACGGCCGGAGGTTGCCGTAGAGGCCCCAGGGGCCGCCCGCGACACCGACCCCGCTGTCCTTGGCGCCCGCGAAGGGCTGGGCGAGGGAGAGTTCGGCGTGGTGGTTGATCCAGGCCGTACCGCATTCGAGCCGGTCGGCCACCGCCTCGGCCCGGTCGAGATCGGTGCCCCACACGGAGCCGCCGAGGCCGAAGCCGGTGCCGTTGGCCGCGTCGACGGCCTCGTCGAGGTTCCGGTACGGCAGCACCGGCAGGACCGGGCCGAACTGTTCCCCGGTCACCACCTGGCTGTCGGGTGGGACGTCGGTGAGGATCGTGGGAGCGAAGAAGTGGCCCGGCCCGTCGAGCCGGTGGCCGCCGGCCGCCGCCCGGGCGCCGGCCGCCAGGGCCTGCCGCGTGACCCGCTCGACCCGGGTCAGCTGGGGTGCGTTGTTGACCGGCCCGAGCCGGGTGTCCGGGTCGAGCCCGGGTCCGACGGCGACGGTCCTCGCGCGGTGGGCGAGGGCCTCGACGACCTGGGCGTGGAGCCGGGCCGGTGCGTAGACGCGTTTGACCGCCATGCAGACCTGCCCGCAGTTGCGGAACGCGGCCCAGAACAGCCGGTCCGCGATCCGGTCCACGTCGACGTCGTCCAGGAGGACGGCCGCGTCGTTGCCGCCCAGCTCCAGGGTGACCCGGGCGAGCGAGGCCGCCGCCGCTCCGGCGACGGCCCGCCCGGTGGGCACCGAACCGGTGAAGGTGACGTGGCGGATGCCCGGGTGCGAGGCGAGGCGGGCGCCGAGGGGTTCCCGGCCGGTGACGACGGTCAGGACGTCCTCGGGCAGGGCCTTGGTGAGGACGGAGCCGAGCAGTCGGGTGGCGAGCGGGGTGTACGGGGACGGTTTGAGGACCATGGTGTTGCCCGCCGCGAGCGCGGGCGCGAACTTCGCCGCCGCGAGCTGGAGGGGAAAGTTCCACGGGACGATCGCGGCGACGGGTCCGAGGGGGCGCCAGCGGATCTCGCTGTGCACGGGCCGCCCGTCGTCGATCCGGCGGGTGCGGGGGGCCAGGTCGGCGAAGTAGCGCAGGCGGGCCGCCGTACGGGCGACCTCCGCGTACGACTCGGCCAGGGGCTTGCCCTGTTCCCGGGTGAGCAACCGGGCCAGGTCGTCGCCTGCCGCCTCCACGGCGTCGGCCGAGCCGCGCAACGCGGCGGTGCGGGCGGCGGGGTCGGCGCGCCAGCCGCCCCAGGCCCGCCGGGCGCGGGCGACCACGTCGTCCAACTCCTCCGGCTGCTGGTCGGGTGCCTCGTCGAAGGTCTCCCCGGTGGCCGGGTCGACGACGGCGAGGCGTGCGGCACGACGCCCGGGGACACGGCCGGCTTCCGGTGTCGGCATCCCGGTGGTCAGTTCACGGCCGGGGCGCCGACGGCGTGCTCCCGTGCCTGCCGGTCCATCTCCGCCCGGAAGGCGGCGACCAGGTGCGGCTGGATCCTTCCGGCATTGCGGTCACCGCCCGCGCAGACCGCTCCCCGCACGCCCACGATGTCCGTGCCGATGCGGGTCAGGGGACCGAGGTCGACCTGCTTGACGCTGCCCGCGAGGGCGGCGAGCAGACCGGACGCGTGGGCGCGGCGGACGAACTCGGCGCAGGCGTCCGGTGGCACGTGGTCGAAGAGCCGCGACCCGTCCTTGATCGCGGTGTCCAGCATGGCCGCGTCGGCACCGGCGCGGGCGGCGATGTCGGGCAGGGCGAGCGGATTGACGCAGCCGACGCGGTGGGCGTCGGCGTAGCCCGAGGCGACGACGAGCGCGTCGGGGCGGTGGTCCTTCACCGCCCGGACGACCGCCCGCATGACCTCGACGCCCTGCTCGGGAGTCGTGCATCCGTACAGACCCACCTTGATGTACGTGGCACCGGAGACGACCGCGCCGAGCGCGGCCTGCGCCACCGTGCCGGGCTTGTACGGCACGTCGCCCACGGTGGCGGACACCGGCTTGTCCGCCGGCACCGCGTCGCGGATCTCCCGGATGACCCACGGGAAGTTGGCGCCGAGAGAGCCCTCGTCGGGCTTCTTGACGTCGACGATGTCGAGGTGTTCCGCCGCCTTCGCGCAGTCGAGGGCTTCCTCGACGCCGTCCGGGGAGATGAGAAGCAACACCGTGAACTCCTTCCGCCGCGGGCCCGCCCGGCCGAGGGACGAGGGACGAGGGACCGCGGATCACCTGGTTCATGTGTGGTGCGCTCATCATTTCCACCCCCCGTACGCACCGCCAGGGCGCGCGGAGCTCCCCAGGAGCGCGTGTACGCACGTGTACGACACCGCGTGCACCGGCGTGGACCGGGGGCCCGCCGATCCGCCCCGGACCCGGCCGGCCGCCCCCCTCGGTGCGCCCCTGCGCACTTGCGTGCTCCGGCCCCGGTCGCCGACCGGGAGCCGGCACCGTCAGCCGGTCACCCGCTCGGCGAGCAGGTCCCGGGCGAGGAGGCCCGGGACCAGGCATCCGGCGGTGTCCCCGAGGGCCGCCGGCCTCTTCGCCCTCGCGGCGGTCGCCGTCCCGGCGGGCGAGGTGAACGGGCTGCCGTTCGGCGTCATGCTGATCGGCCCGGCCTTCACCGACGAACGGTTCGCACGCGTCGCGGGCCTGCTCACCGCCCCGCCCCTGCACCTCGCGGTGGTCGGCGCGCACCTGGCCGGACAGCCGCTGAGCGCACAACTGCTCGCCCTCGGCGGCCGATTCGTACGCACCACGACGACGTCGCCCGCCTACCGGCTGTACGCCCTGGACACGACACCTCCCAAACCCGGTCTGGTCCGCACCCGCGAGGGCGGCGCCGCCATCGAGGCCGAGGTGTGTCGGCTGCCCGCCGAGGGGCTCGGCGCGCTCCTCGCGGCGCTCCCCCGTCCGATGGCCCTCGGCGCCGTGGAACTCGCGGACGGCAGTCCGGTGACCGGTTTCCTCTGCGCACCCGAGGCCCTCGACGGGGCCCGCGAGATCACCTCGTACGGCGGCTGGCGCGCCGCTCTCCCCGCTCTCGCCCGGGGCGAGGACACGGGGCCGCGGTCCTCGCGGTGACACCGACAGGCGTACGTCCGGGGGCGCCGCACGGATGTTCCGTGCGGCGCCCCCGTCACGTGGTGCGTCGGGGCGGTCGACGCCGCCGACCTGCGGATTTGCCCTGATCATCACGTCGTATCCTTCCGTCGGGTCGGAGAGAGTGGGAGGGGTTGTGTCCGGAGAGAAGTCGTTCGGGGTCGTTCTGCGCCGTTTGCGGCAGCAGGGCCGTTTGACGATGGAGGAGTTGGCCGAGGCGTCGGGCGTGAGCGTCCGGGCCATCGGCGACATGGAGCGGGGGCGCAGTCGGGTTCCGCAGCGGCGCACGGTGGTGGCGCTCGCGGAGGGGCTGGGGCTCGCGGACGCGGAGCGGGAGGCGCTGTTGGCCGCGGGGCGGGCGGCGCGTCCGATACGCACGGTGGCGGTGGCGGGGACGGCTGTGCCGCCGCGATCGGTGGGGGATTTCACCGGCCGGGGACCGGAGTTGGCGTTCCTGCGGGAGGCGGCGGAGCGGGCCCGCATCGATGTGGGAGCGTCGGTGTCGGTCGTCTCGGGTCCTCCGGGGTGCGGCAAGACGACGCTGGTGCTGAAGGCGGCGGCGGATCTGGCGGAGGACTTCCCCGACGGGTGCTTCGTGGTGGACCTGCACGGCGTGGAAGGGCCCGTCGACACGGGCGAGGCGCTGCTGAAGCTGCTGAAGGCCCTGGGTGTGTCGGACCGCCGACTGGCGCAGGAGGACGCGCGGGGCCGTGCGGGGCTGCTGCGGGCGCTGCTTGGCGAGCGCCGGTGCCTCGTGGTCCTGGACAACGCGCGGGACGAGGAACAGGTGCGTGCGCTGCTGCCCACGGGTGGGCGGAGTCTGGTACTGGTCACCAGCCGGCGCCCGTTGACCGGACTGGAGGCCGTCGACCGCCTGACCTTGTCGGAGATGGCGCGGGACGAGGCGGTCGAGCTGCTGCGCAGGATCCTGGGCGAGGGGCGGGCCGACGCGGAAGCGGAGTCGGTCGCGCGGGTGGCGGAGCTGTGCGGGCGTCTGCCGCTGGCTCTGCGGGTGGCGGGCAACTGGCTGACCGTGCGGTCGGGGTGGAGCGTCGACCACCTGGTCCGCCGCTTGACCGACGAGGAGCGGCGGCTGGGCGCGCTCGTCGCCGGCGACGTGCGGGTGGAGGCGGCGTTCGAGCTGTCCTACCGGCAACTGACCCACCAGGCCGCCCGGATGCTGCGCCTGCTGAGCATGGTCCCGGGGCCGGACATGACCGCCGCCTACGGCGCCGCTCTGACCGCGACCGGCGTCTTCGAGGCCGAGGACGTGATGGAGGAGCTGGTGGAGGCCGGCCTGCTGCAGGCCGGCTTCACAGGCCGCTACCAACTGCACGACCTGCTCAGGCTCTTCGCCCGCGCCCGGCTGTCCCGCGAGGAGGAACCCGCCGAACGCGAGGCGGCCGAGGACCGGCTGCGGACCTGGCTCCTCGAGACGGCTGTGGTCGCCGGCCGCTGGTACAAGCCCAAGCACGGCGCACCACCGTCCTCCTGGCAGGGCCTGGTCCCGCTGGGGAGCGCCGAGGAGGCCCGCGCCTGGCTCCAGAGCGAAGGCCCCGCCTGGCTCGCCGCGCTGCGCGGCGCCGCCCACAGGGGTGAGCACACCCAGGTCGTGGAGACCGCCTACGCCATGGAGTGGTTCTGCGACCTGTGGGTCCACTGGGGGCACTGGCCCGAGGTGTTCCGCCTGGCCGGCGAGTCCGCCACCGCACTTGGCGACCCGTACATGCAGGCTTTCCACTTCAACATGCACTCCTGGGCGCTCTCCTGCGAATCCCGGTACCGGGAGGCCGTCGAGCGGGCCCACGAGGCGCTGGAATGCGCCCGCCGCGCCCAGAGCTCCTCCCAGCAGGCCTCGGCACTCGCGCAGGCGGCATGGGCCCAGACGGAGCTCGGCGAGGTGCGGCAAGCCGCCGACACGTCGCTCGCCTCCATAGCCCTCTACGAAGAGACCGACGACCGCGAGGGCTGGCTGGGTGCCATGTTCACCTACGGATCCTCCCTGCGCCTGCTCGGCCGCGCCGAGGAATCCGTGATCCAGCACCAGCGCATCATCACCTTCCTCGACGCGCCCGACTGTCCGGTGAGCGGCCACCTCGCCGGCATCTACCGGGCCAACACGACCCGCGCGCTCGGTCGCGGCTACGCCGGCCTGCGGCGATGGCGCGAAGCCGCCGACCATTACCGCGATGCGGTGGCCCAGTCCAGCCGCATCGGCATTCCCCACATAGAGGGCAGCACGCTGCTGCATCTGGGAGAGGCGCTGATCGAACTGGGAGAAGCGGAGGAAGCCCGTTCCTGCCTCCGTCAGGCCCTCGCCTTCGGCGAGGCGGTCGACAACAAGGACCTGAAGACCGCCCAGCGGCTCCTGGACACGCTCCTCTCCGCCGAGCGGGCCGACCCGTAACCGGGGCCGAGCGCTCACCCCCGGTGCCGGTGCAGGGCGACGTGCACGGTGTCGAGGGCCTGGACGAGGGCGGCGCGGGCGGCGTCCGTCTCGCGCAGCGGATCGAGCACCATGAAGCCGTGGATCGTCCCGTGGTAGCGCACGGAGACCACCGGGACGCCGGCCGCCCGGAGCTTCGTCGCGTACGCCTCGCCCTCGTCGCGCACCACATCGGCCTCGCCGGTGACCACAAGCGCCGGAGGGAGTCCGGCGAGCTGGTCGAGGGACGCCCGCAGCGGTGACGCGGTGGCCCGGCTTCTCTGCCGTACGTCGGGCAGGTACTGGTCCCAGAACCAGCGCATGGTCTCGCGCCCGAGGAAGTAGCCCTGGGCGAACTCCTCGTACGAAGGGGTGTCGCAGCCGGCGTCGGTGACCGGACAGAGCAGCACCTGCTGGAGCAGTCGCACCCCTCCGCGCTCCTTGGCGAGCAGGGTCAGTGCCGCCACCAGGTTGCCGCCCGCCGACGCGCCCACGGCAGCCATCCGGCTGCCGTCCAGGCCGATCTCGCCGCCGCGCTCGCGGATCCACTCGGCGACCGCGTAGCACTGCTCGACTGCGACCGGATACCGCGCCTCGGGGGCGCGCTCGTACTCGACGAAGACCACGGCCGCGTCCGTGCCGAGGGCGAACGCCCGCACCAGGCGCTCATGAGTGCCCGCGTCGCCCAGGACCCAGCCAAGACCGTGCAGGAACAGCACGACGGGGATCTCGCCGACGCTGTCCACGGGCCTGACCACCTGCACCCGTACGTGGCCGGTCGGCCCGCCGGGCAGGGCGAACCACTCCGTGGAGACGGCTTCGTCGTCGAGGGGATCGGGGGTGTCGGTCCCCTGGAGACGGGCGAGGTCCAGCCGGGCCTGTTCCAGGTCCTGGTCGTGCGCCGAGGGCGGGCAGGTGTGCCGGGCCACGAACATCCCGGTGGAGTGGTCCAGGACCGGGGGCCGAGCAGGCGAAGGGACGAAGTCGGTCACGCTGTCTCCTGCCGAGAGGTCCTGAAACGAAAGGGTGATCCGGTGGCGCCGGGCCTCCGGTCGAGCGACGGAACGCCGTGCCGCGGCCGCCGGACGGGGCGCGGCCGCCGGGCGGCACAGGGCGGCCGGTCCGGCTCCGCGGGGACCTTACCCGCTGGATGGCGGCAGGTCGGTCCATGGCGGGGCGGCGGCGTGGACTGCGGCGGCGGCCCCGGGGACGATCCCGGGGACGATCCCGGGCGCCGAGGTGACGCCCCGGGGCCGACCGGCGTCGTCCTGGGAGGTACGCAGGGTGCGCCACTCGCGAGGAGAGACGCCGTAGGCGGCGCGGAAGGCCCGGCTGAAGTGGGCGGGGTTGACGAAGCCCCAGCGCTGGGCCACCGCGGACACGGTGGGGGCCGTCCTGCCTCGACGGGCCAGTTCGCGGCCGCACTCCTCCAGGCGCCGTGCCCGGATGAACCGGCCGACGGTGGTCCCCTCGCCTTCGAACAGCCGGTGCAGGTAGCGGACGGAGATCCGGTGCGTCCGGGCGATGCTCTCCGGCGACAGGTCCGGGTCGCCCAGGTTCCGGTTCACGTGGTCGCGGACGCGCGGCAGCAGATGGTTCCGCGCACCCGCGTCGGTGCCGCCCGGGTGGGCCTGCTCGGCGATCAGGGTGGCGAACAGGTCGACGACGTTGCCGGCCAGCCGGTTCTCTACGTCCGGCGGATAGCCGGCGGTCGAGGAGGCCAGGGTGGCCAGGAAGGGGAGCAGCATCGCGCCGAAGCCGTCGCCTGTGCCGATGGCGCTGCCCGTGACCTGCCGGATGTCGCTGTCCGGCACGCCCAGCGTGCGGCGGGGAAGCTGGAAGAAGTGCTTGGCGAACCGCTGCGGATAGTCGAAGGAGTACGGCCGGGTCGTGTCGTACACGACCAGGTCTCCCTCACCCACCTCGGCCCGCCGGCCGTCCTGGACGAAGGTGGCCGTGCCGGACACCTGGACACAGACCGCCACCAGCGCTTCGGGCGACCGGGCGATCAGCGCGGGGGTGCGGCTGACCCGTTCCGCGTCGGCCTCCACGGTGGAGACCTGGAGGTACCCGAGGCGGTGGGTGGCGATCCGGCCGTCGAACGGGCCGTCTCCCCGCGGGGCGACCGTCATCGGCACCAGCGTCCTGCTCACCGCATCGCTCCAGTACGCGACCTTGTCCCGGTCCGGCACGGAGGCGGTCGTCAACACCAGGCTCAAGTTGCTCTCCGCTCAGGGGAAGTGGCTTCGGGGCTGCGACGGGCGGGCAGCGACCTCGTCGAAGCACGACCGGGCCGCTTCGGCGGGGCCCACGTTCCTGCCCGCGATGAACAGCCAAGCAGCGGGCCGTTCCTGTCTCCAGGCAGAACCACAGGCAGGAATCGCCGGAGCCGACGGGCACGTGCGGCACGTGCGGTGCGTGCGGTGCCTGAACAGCGCAGGGCACCGTGAGCAGGCCTCCGAGGGGAACCACCGGCCGACCGTTCTACTCCCGGACCAGGCAGAACGCTGCACGCATGAACAAGGCGTGGTGCGCGGCGCGGCAACAGGTGGTGTCGTGCCGACCGTAGCGTGACGGCGTCCAGTGCCGTGCCGTGCCGTGCCGAGTGCGGTGCGGCCGACCCGAACCGAGGAGACACTTCATGCCGTACATCACCGTGGGCCAGGAGAACACCACCCCCGTCGAGCTGTACTACGAGGACCACGGCACCGGCCGGCCGGTCGTCCTCATCCACGGCTTCCCGCTCGACGGCCACTCCTGGGAACGCCAGAGCGCCGCGCTGCTCGACGCCGGCCACCGCGTGATCACCTACGACCGCCGCGGCTTCGGCCGCTCCTCCCAGCCGACCACCGGCTACGACTACGACACCTTCGCCGCCGACCTCAACACCCTGATGGAGACCCTCGACCTGCAGGGCGCCGTCCTCGTCGGCTTCTCCATGGGCACCGGCGAGGTCGCCCGCTACGTGTCGACGTACGGCTCCGCCCGCCTCACCAAGGTCGCCTTCCTGGCCTCCCTGGAACCCTGCCTGCTCCAGAGCGACGACAACCCCGACGGCGTCGCACCGAAGGAGTTCTTCGACGGCGTCGTCACCGCCGTCAAGGCCGACCGCTACGCCTACTACACCGCCTTCTTCAACGACTTCTACAACCTCGACGAGAACCTCGGGACCCGCATCAGCGAAGAAGCCGTCCGCAACAGCTGGAACACCGCCGCCGCCGGCGGCTCCTTCGCCGCCTCCGCCGCACCGGCGACCTGGTACACCGACTTCCGCGCCGACATACCCGCCATCGACGTCCCCGCCCTGATCCTGCACGGCACCGCCGACCGCATCCTGCCCGCCGCGAACACCGCCCGCCCCTTCCACAAGGCCCTCCCCACCGCCGACTACGTCGAGATCGACGGCGCCCCTCATGGCCTCCTGTGGACCCACGCCGAAGAAGTCAACACCGCACTCCTCACCTTCCTGACCAAGTGACACCCCACCCACCGGCCGATCAGGAGAGCAGAGACCCCATGCAGTTCGGCGTATTCACCGTCGGGGACGTGACCCCCGACCCCACCGACGGCCGTACTCCGTCGGAACACGAGCGCATCAAGGCGATGGTCGCCATCGCCCTCAAGGCCGAGGAGGTCGGCCTGGACGTCTTCGCGACCGGCGAGCACCACAACCCGCCGTTCGTCCCGTCGTCCCCGACCACCCTGCTCGGCTATGTCGCCGCCCGCACCGAGAAGCTGATCCTGTCCACCGCCACGACGCTGATCACCACCAACGACCCGGTGAAGATCGCGGAGGACTACGCGACGCTCCAGCACCTGGCCGACGGCCGGGTCGATCTCATGCTGGGGCGGGGCAACACCGGCCCGGTGTACCCGTGGTTCGGGCAGGACATCCGCCAGGGCATCAACCTCGCCAAGGAGAACTACGCGTTGCTGCGCAGGCTGTGGCGCGAGGACGTCGTGGACTGGGAGGGTACGTTCCGCACCCCCCTGCAGGCCTTCACCTCGACGCCCAGGCCCCTGGCCGGCGTCCCGCCGTTCGTCTGGCACGGCTCCATCAGGTCCCCGGAGATCGCCGAGCAGGCCGCCTTCTACGGCGACGGCTTCTTCCACAACAACATCTTCTGGCCGGCCGACCACACCCGGCGCATGGTCCAGCTGTACCGGCGGCGGTACGCCCACCACGGCCACGGCCGCCCGGAGGACGCCGTCGTCGGCCTCGGCGGCCAGGTGTTCATGCGCAAGAACTCGCAGGACGCGGTACGGGAGTTCCGCCCGTACTTCGACAACGCGCCCGTCTACGGCCACGGCCCGTCGCTGGAGGACTTCACCGAGCAGACCCCGCTGACGGTGGGCTCACCCCAGCAGGTCATCGAGCGGACCCTGGCCTTCCGGGAGACCGTCGGCGACTACCAGCGCCAGCTCTTCCTGATGGACCACGCGGGCCTGCCCCTGAAGACCGTCCTGGAGCAGCTCGACATCCTCGGCGAGGAGGTCGTGCCCGTACTGCGCAAGGAGTTCGCGAACGGGCGTCCCGCCGACGTCCCGGACGGGCCGACGCACGCGGCGCGGGTCATCGCTTCCGCGACGCAGCGGGGAGCGACCGCCGCATGAGGCTGACCGTCGTTTCCGCGGGACTGAGCACGCCCTCCTCCACCCGCCTGCTCGCCGACCGGCTGGCCGAGGCGGCCCGCGACGAACTCGCCGACCGGGGACACACCGTGTCGATCGAGGTCGTCGAGCTTCGCGCACTCGCCGGCGATGTCGCCAACCATCTCGTGACCGGTTTCGCACCACCGCGACTGGCCGCCGCGATCGACGCGGTGACGGGAGCGGCCGGCCTGATCACCGTGACTCCGGTGTTCGCGGCCTCCTACAGCGGGCTGTTCAAGTCCTTCTTCGACGTGATCGCCCCGGACGCCCTCACCGGGCAGCCGGTCCTGGTCGCGGCGACAGGCGGCACCGCCCGCCACTCCCTGGTCCTGGACCACGCCCTGCGCCCGCTCTTCGCCCATCTGCGCGCCACCGTCGTTCCCACCGCGGTGTACGCGGCGTCGGAGGACTGGGGTTCAGGGGGAGACGAGTACACCGACGGCCTTCCCGCGCGCATCCGTCGGGCGGGCGGCGAGCTGGCCGGCCTCATGGCGGTCCGGCCGGCCCGCACCGAGCCGGAGGACGACGTCGCCGTGCTCGAACGGCAACTCGCCGACCTCCGCTTCGACTGAGACGAGGCCGGGGACCGGCGTTCTCGGTAGCGTGATCGTCTGCTGCGTGGAATGTCTATGTGTCCGGCCGGCCCGTGTGAGGGCTTCCGGCGGAGAGCGATGAGGCTGCGATGAGTGAACTGACGAAGCCCGAGGTCAACGTTCCGGAGGGTGACGCTCCCACCGAGCTGACCGTCCGGGACCTGATCATCGGGGACGGGGCCGAGGCGAAGCCCGGCATGGTGGTCAGGGTCCACTACGTCGGAGTCACGTTCGAGTCCGGGAAGGAGTTCGACGCCTCCTGGGACCGGGGTCAGCCGTTCAAGTTCGCCCTGGGCGGTGGCAGGGTCATCAAGGGCTGGGACCGGGGGGTGAGGGGGATGAAGGTGGGCGGTCGGCGCGAGATCATCGTTCCCCCGCGTCTCGGTTACGGCAAGCAGTCGCCCTCGCCGTTGATCCCGGCGGGTTCGACGCTGATCTTCGTGGTGGACCTGCTCTCCGTCTGACACGGGCCCACCGCCGACCGGTCAGGGCGGGGCGGGCGGTTGTTCATCCCTCCTCCGGAACCCCCCGGCCGGGACCCCCCGGAGTCCCGGGGACGGAACTGTGGGCTCCGTCATAGCCGTTGAGGTCGCCCCCTGAGGAGGTCGGCGGATGATGGTCCTCGCCCTTCTCGTCGTCGCGGTCCTCGTGTGCTTCGGGCTCGCCGGATACGGTTTCGGCCGACTCGGACAGAGCGGGGTGCGCCGGGCCGACCGGCGGACCCGGCTGAGGTGCGCGGCCGCACTGGCGGGCGCGGCCGCCTCGGCCGTGTACGCGTGGGGTCTGCTGAACCTCGGCATGGCGGTGATCACCACGGACGACAGCGGCACCGACGCCTTCCCGGCCCGGCCCTGCCGGGCGGCGGGCGCTCCGGAGGCGGCGGACGTCGTGGGCCACCGGGTCGAGTACCTGCCGCCCCGGTACACCTGCCTGCGGCAGGGCGGCGGGAACTACGCGACCGACGACGTACCCGGCTTCGTGGGTCCGGGCTCGGTGGGCCTCACGGCGACCGCGGCCCTCTGCGCCCTCCTCGCCGGCGTGACATCACCGGCCTCGCCCCGGAAGGCCTCCGGGAAATGACCCGGGCCGGATACGAGGGTGGGGGCGGGGTGCCGTCCTGACCCAGGGTTTCGTGCGCCTGTTTCCGCGCCGGGCGCAGCTGTGAACGGGTCCGGCGCGCTGTGCGCTCGCCGGATCAAGTGAATCCGGATGGGTGTGTGTTGGTCCGGTTATGTCACCGGGCACGTTCCGATCAGCGGTCCTCACCGTTGAGAGGGACACGAATGACGAGCCGGATGAGCCAAGTTGAACTGGAAGGCCTTCTCCGCCAGGCGCTGCTGGTCACGGGTACCGGTGCGCGTTGGACGGCCGATTCCGACGAGATGTGGTGCCGTGTCACGCCCGGGTCCGGGACGCGGCGCGAGCAGGGGTGGAAGCTGCACCTCTCGGCGACGGCGGCCTCCGCGCCGGAGGTCCTCGTGAAGGCGCTGGACGTGCTGCTGCGGGAGGAGTCGGCGTTCAAGTTCGCCCGGTCGCTGGACCGGGTGAGTGCGCTCAACTCCCGCGCCACGCCTCGGGGGAGCTCGGGCAAGTTCATCACCGTCTACCCGCGCTCCGACGAGGAGGCGACCCGGCTCGCCCAGGAGCTGCACCGGGCCACGGCGGGGCTCGCCGGCCCCCGGATCCTGTCCGACCAGGCGTACGCCCCGCACTCTCTGGTCCACTACCGTTACGGCTCCTTCGTCGGCCGGCGCCGGCTGTCGGACGACGGCCTGCTGGTGTGGTTCGTCGAGGATCCCGACGGCAACCCCGTGGAGGATAGGCGCACCGGCCAGTACTGCCCTCCCTCCTGGGCGGTCTGCCCCTTCCCCGCCTCGGTGCCCGACGTGCCGCGCGCGGTGGAGAAGGCGAGTGGCCCCGTGATGCTCGGTGGCCGGTTCGCGGTACGGGAGGCCATCCGGCACACGAACAAGGGCGGCGTCTACCGGGGCAGCGACGTTCGTACGAGCGCCCCCGTGGTGATCAAGGAAGCCCGGCCGCATGTGGAGGCCGACGCCTCCGGCTGTGACGTCCGCGACTGGCTGCGCGCCGAAGCCCGGACGCTGGAGAAGCTCAGGGGCACGGGGCTGGCGCCGGAGCCGCTGGCGCTGTTCGAGCACGGCGGGCACCTGTTCCTGGCCCAGGACGAAGTGCCGGGCGTCACCCTGCGGACCTGGGTCGCCGAGCACTTCCGCGATGTCGGAGGGGAGAGCTACCGCGCCGACGCACTGGCGCAGGTCGGACGCCTGGTGGACCTGGTCGCGGCGGCCCACGCCCGCGGCTGCGTCCTGCGGGACTTCACGCCTGGCAACGTCATGGTCCGCCCGGACGGCGAACTGCGCCTCATCGACCTCGAACTCGCCGTCCTGGAGGACGAGGCCGCCCTTCCGACCCGGGTGGGAACCCCCGGTTTCAGTGCGCCCGAGCGTCTGGCCGACGCGCCCGTCAGTCCGACGGGCGACTACTACAGCCTTGGAGCCACCGCGTGCTTCGTCCTGGCGGGCAAAGTACCGAACCTGCTGCCCGAGGAGCCCGACACCAGGGCCACGGAGCAGCGGCTCGCCGCATGGCTGGCCGCCTGCGCCGGGCCGCTTCGGCTGCCGGACGGCCTGGCGGAGATGGTTCTCGGGCTGATGAAGGACGATCCCGCCGAGCGGTGGGACCCGTCCAGGGCCCGTGAGGCGCTCCGGCGGGCAGTCCCGGTACGGGTGGAGAACACGGTCCCGGTGCGGGTGGAGAATCACTCCGTACCCCGCGCGGCACGGAGCGACGGCCGGGATGCCGGCCTGGACGACACGGTGTCCGGGATCGTGGATCACCTCATCGACTCGATGGATCCGGCGGACGAGCGGCGGCTGTGGCCCGTGTCCACCATGGCCGGGGAGGCCGACCCGTGCACCGTGCAGCAGGGCGCGGCCGGTGTCCTCGCCGTACTGACGCGGTACTGGGAGCTCACCGGTGACGCCCGGCTGCCCGGGCTGATCTCCACCGCGGGCCGCTGGATCGCGGACCGCACCGACGTCCGCTCCACGCGTCCGGGTCTGCATTTCGGCGGCCGCGGAACCGCCTGGGCCCTGTACGACGCCGGGCGCGCCATCGACGACCGGGGGCTCACGGACCACGCGCTGGCCCTGGCCCTCGCCCCGCAACAGGCCGCACCTCACCACGACATCACCCACGGCAGCGCGGGCAGTGGACTGGCCGTCCTCCACCTGTGGCACCGCACCGGTGACCCGCGCTTCGCCGAACTGGCCGTCGACGCGGCCGACCGGCTGGCCGCCTCCGCACAGCGCGATCAGCACGGGGTGGGCTGGCCGGTGCCCGGGGGAGCCGCTTCCCCCGAGGGGGGCAAACGCTACCTCGGCTTCGCCCACGGATCCGCCGGCATCGGCTGCTTCCTCCTTGCCGCCGCGGCCGTCTCGCGGCGCACGGACCACATGGAGCTCGCGGTGGAGGTGGGCGAGCAGCTGCTGGCCGACGCCGTGCTCACCGGCGGTACGGCCCAGTGGCCCTCGCAGGCCTCGGACGTGCCCACGGCCCCGTACTGGTGCCACGGCGCGGCGGGCGTCGGGACCTTCCTCGTCCGCCTGTGGCAGGTGACCGGGGACGACAGGTTCGGCGACCTCGCCCACCGCGGTACGCACGCCGTCACCGAGCGCGCCTCCCGCGCCGCCCTCGGCCAGTGCCACGGGCTGGCGGGCAACGGCGACTTCCTCCTCGACATGGCCGACGCCACGGATGACCCCGGCTACCGCGCCATGACAGAAGACCTGGCCCGTCTCATCGTCTGCGAGAGGGCCCGCCGCGACTCCCAGGTGGTCTTCCCCAACGAGTACGGGGACGTCTCGACCAGCTGGAGCGACGGATCCGCGGGAATCCTGGCCTTCCTCCTGCGGATCCACCACACCGACCCCCGGCACTGGATGGTCCAGCTGCCGGTCTGAGCGGCAGGAGGCCTGCCGCCGGCTCACAGAAAGAAGGAACACGCCCCATGGAGAACAAGGACCTCGAACTGCTCGCCCGACTGCACGCCCTTCCGGAGACCGACCCCGTCGGCGTGGACGGAGCGCCGTTCGCCGCGACGTGTGAGTGCGTCGGCCTGCTGACCCTCCTCAACACGGTCTGTATCGGCGTCAGCTGCGCCTAGAACAGGCACCACCGTCCGGCCGGCGGCTGACCCGGGAAAGCCGCCGGCCGGACCCGCTGTCCGGTGCGGGGCCGGCTGTCCGCGGCTTCGCACCGCATGCGAAGCCGTACGACGAACAGCAACACGACGCGGCTCCACCGATCTCCTGGCGGAGCCGCCCCACCACGCGCCCAGCCCTCGGCCAGGGACGCCGCGCCCGGGCCGCCGCGGAGGGCGAACCCGCAGACGAGGACCAGACACATGCAGCTGCACACCGGTGACGACGACCTTGCCCCGGCGGCCCTCATGACAGCCGCCGTCACCAGCCCGCACGGCGCACAGCGCGGACCCGAACCGGTGTACGCCATCAGCACGCGTGGCCTGGTCAAGAGCTACCCGGGCCTGCGGGGCGCCACGACCCACGCGGTACGCGGCCTGGACCTGGACGTGGCGCAGGGCGAGACGTTCGCCTTCCTCGGCCCGAACGGAGCCGGGAAGTCGACCACCATCGCCATGCTGTGCGCCCTGGCCCGCCCCACCTCCGGTCACGCCACGGTCGCCGGCGCCGACGTGGTCACCCAGCCCCACCAGGTACGGCGGAACGTCGGCACGCTCTTCCAGCACAGCGCTACGGACGCGGACCTGTCAGCCGAACAGAACCTCCACATCCACGCCCGCCTCTACGGGCTGTCCCGCCGACACGCCCGTCTGCGCGCCGCGGAGGTACTGGAGACGGCCGGGCTGACCGACCGGAGGGGCTCCCCGGTACGCACCCTGTCGGGCGGCATGCGGCGGCGTCTGGAAATCGCCCGGGCGCTGTTGCACTCCCCCAGCGTGCTGTTCCTCGACGAGCCGACCACCGGCCTCGATCCCCACGCCCGCGTCCAGGTCTGGGACCACCTCCGCGCCCTGCGCGACCGGCACGGCAGCACCCTCTTCGTCACCACCCACTACCTGGAGGAGGCGGAGAACTGTGATCGCATCGCCATCATCGACCGTGGTCGCGTGGTGGCACAGGGCACTCCCCTCATGCTGAAGGCCGCGATCGGAGACGACCGGGTCGTCCTGCGCACCAGCGACGACACGACGGCGGAGCGGGTCGTACGCGCCATCGTCCGGCCGGACCGCGCCATCACCGTGGACACGGCCGGAATCTCCCTGCGGATGCCGGACGGCAGCACCTGGATCCCCCGCCTCTGCGCGGCACTGGAACGCCACGGCATCGCCGTCCACGCCGCCTCCGCGGCCTCGCCCACGCTTGACGACGTCTTCTTCCACCACACCGGCCGCAGCCTCGACACCGCCGAGCGCGGCAGCGTACCGACCGGTTCCGCCCCGTGCGGAACCACGTCGGAGACCGGCGGCGCCTCATGACCACAGTCACTCCGAAGGCCCCGGACGCCCCGGACGCCCCCGGGATGTCCGGCGGCGGACGGCCGGCCCGTCTGCGTCACGAACTGCGCGCGATCCACGCCCTGGTCCACCGCGACATGCTGCGCCTGGCCGGCCAGCGCACCCACACCGCGCTGATGCTGCTCCACCCCATGCTCTACCTCCTCGTCCTCGGAGGCGGACTGGCCGCCCTCATCCCCCGTTCCTCCCTGGGCGTCGGCTACCAGACCTACCTCTTCCCCGGCATGCTGATGATGACGGTGCAGACACCGGCCATCATGGTCGGCATCCGTCTGATCACCGACCGGCAGAGCGGCTACCTCCGTGAGCTCCTCATGGCCCCCGTCAGCCGCTCCACCCTCCTGCTGGGCAACTGCGCGGGCGGCACCCTGACCGCCACGGTCCAAGGCGCGGTACTGCTCGGCCTCGCCGGCCCGGTCGGCCTCCCCTACGACCCGCTCCTCCTGCTCCTGCTCCTCGGCGGCATGATCCTGGCCTCGTTCACCATCACCGCCCTGTCCCTGGCCCTGGCCGTGACCCTCCGCAGGCCCGAGACCTTCCACACCCTCCTCGGCCTGGTCATGATGCCGCTGCTGTTCCTCTCCGGGGGCTTCTTCCCCCTGCGGTCCCTCCCCGACTGGGCCCACGCCCTCGCCGGCGTCAATCCCCTCGCCTACGCGGTGGACCTCCTCCGCCGCTGCGTCACCCATCGCGTCCCCGACCAGCAAGCCGCCACCGGCATCGAATGGGCCGGCTGGCAGCCGCCCCTCCCCCTCGAAGCGGGCCTTCTCCTGATCAGCGGCACCCTTGCCCTGCTGTGGGCCGCACGACGCTTCAACCATCCGGAATGAGCACCACGCCGAAGGGGCACGGGGGCCGTCGGTTCCGACCGGCTGCGGGCCTGTCGTTCCTCGGGCAGCCCGGCGCCCCGTATCCGTCGTATGCAGGTTCGGTTAGGCTGGCCTTGCCTGGCGCGCGAACCTTGGTGTGCGGGTTCGGGTTCCGGTGCCGCAGGCGGGAACCCGGAGGACGGAACGGGCAGAGGCAGGGCGCAGGTGAGAGACAGCGATCGAGCTTGTGCGCGTCGTGCGCCCGGCGGGGCGGGACGCCCGTGCGTGACGGAGGACGCGGGTTCCGGCCCGGCGCCCGGGACGAGGCGTCGTGGATAAGATCGCGCTCACGGCCGGAGCCCTGTACGTCATCGTCCTGCTTCGCGCCGGAGGGACGTTCGCGGTCGGGTGGCTCGCCGGCGCCGGTGCCCGGCGCAGCAGGTTCGCCGGGCGGATCTCCTCGGCGAAGTTCCGGCGTGCCGAGCTGGCGATTCAGCGGTGGGGCTCACCGGTGGTGGCCGTCTCCTTCCTGACCGTCGGTTTCCAGACCGCGGCCAACTTCCTCGCGGGCAGCATGCGCATGCCGTTGCGGCGCTACCTCCCCGCCCTGTTCATGGGCGGAGCGGCCTGGGCGCTGATCTACGCGACCGCGGGGCTCGGCGTGCTCGAAGTGCTGGGAAGGCTCTTCGCCCAGCGGACGGCCCTCGGGGTGTCCGCCGTGGCCGTCCTCTTCCTCGTGGTGTGCGGGGTGGCGGTGTACCGCAGAAGAAGGGCGGTCCCGTCCTCCGGTGACACCGTTGCCGACGAATCGTGAGCCCGCCCCGCGCTCCGTCGCCGTACGGGCGCCAGCCGTTTCGTGTGACCCGGGCGGGCCCGGCCTTCCGCCGAGCCCGCCACGCCGGCTCCACCGCGGAGCCGGACCCGTGTCACGTCGTCAGCGGCGCAGTGTCAGCAGACCCGGCCGGTAGGGCCACTGTCCGTATTCGCCGCCGGAGTCGGGGGCGCGTCCCTGGTAGAGGAACTGCAGGTTGCAGGGATCGACGGTGAAGGTCTGATCGGCACTGGCGCGGATCAGTTCGCCGTGGCTGATGTCGTTGGTCCAGGTGGCGCCGCTGTTGGCCTTGCCGGCGAAGGGGTTGCTCTCGGTCGCGGCCTGGGGTGTCCACGAGCCGTTCAGACTGGTGGCCGTGAACGAGCGGAAGTAGCGGCCCTGCGAGCCGATCGCCTCGACGATCATGAGGTAGCGGTCCTGGCCCTGGAGCTTGTAGACCTGCGGGGCTTCGAACAGGTTGTTCGTCGTGTCGCTCATGATCGTTGTGTAGGTCGAGCCGAAACTGCCCGGGAAGTTCCCGATCGGCATACTGGCCCGGTAGATCTTGCCGTTGTCACCGGCGAAGAACAGGTACATGTTCGTGCCGTCGGCGATGAGCGTCTGGTCGATGGGGCCTGTCGTGGAGCCGGTGATGCTTCCGGAGAAGAGCACCTGCTGTGCCGACCAGCCGTTGGGGTCGGTGGGGTCGCTCGACGTCCGGTAGGAGAAGGCGCTCCCGCCTCCCCATTGGTAGGCGAGCACCCAGATGTTCTTCGGCGCGAAGTAGAAGAGCGTGGGCGCGACGACGGAGTTCGACATGGTGTTCTGGCCGGCCGAGGCCATCTCCGACCAGTTGCCGAACAGGCTGAAGTTCATCGAACCCCAGCCCGCTCCCGTTCCCGCGGCGCCGTGCGTCGTCGCGTAGACGAGGTGCTTGCCGTTGTACGGGGCGACGGTGAAGTCCTTGAGGGAGGCCCAGCCCGCCTTGGGCTGCGCCAGCGCGCCCGTCGACGTCCAGCGGTACGTCGACGGGAGGGCGCACGTGCCGGGGGTGCCGGCGCCGACCTTGACGAGCTGCCACTGCTGGTTGGTGCCGCCCCAGTCGTCGTACTGGACGATGTTCGCGTTGTCTGCGGTGGAGGCGCCCTGCACTTCGAGGGCCTTGCCGCTGTGGCGCGCGATGAGCCTCACGTGACCGTCCGGGCTGTCGGCGAGCCGCCACTGCTGGTTGGTGCCGTTCGCGTCGGCCCACTGGACGATCGCGCCGCCGTTGGCGGTGGAGGCGCCCTGGACGTCCAGCACCTTGCCGGAGTGGCGGGACTTGACGCGGTAGTAGCCGCCGCCCGAGTCGACGAACTGCCACTGCTGCTGGTTCTGGTCGTTCCTGGACCACTGGGTGATGCGGGCGCCGTCGCCGGTCGCCAGGTTGTAGACGTCCAGGGCCTTGCCGCTGTTGCGGTTGACCAGGACGTACGAGGCGTTGGTGTCGACGGTCGCCGCGGCGGCGGGCGGGGCACCGAGGAGGGTGGCCCCGAGCAGCAGGGACGACAGGACCGCGAGTACGAGGCTCAGGACCAGGGGTGGATGGCGAAACCGCATCAGAAGAGCTCCTTCGGGGGACGGAGGTGAGGTGACGGGTGGTCGGGGACGGGATAGGTGTGAAGGCGGCCGCACATGCCGAAGACCTGGTGCTCCGGGCACTCCAGGCGCAGCACCTCGCCGTGGCCGAGGTGCGAGAGGTCTCCGGCTTTCAGCCGTTCCAGTTGACGGCCGGTCGCGACGGCCGCGGCCAGCGGGCCGTCACGCCAGCGGATCCGCCAGGCGTCCAGGAGTTCGCTCTTCAGGCGGGCGGCCGCGGTGTGGAACTCCCGCAGCCCGCCTTCGCGCAGGGCCAGGAAGCCCTCCAGTGCCAGGTCGCGGCGGCGGCGGGCCGCCGCGGAATGGCCGCCGGTCAGGGCGGCCGCCTTCCGGTAGGCGTGGGGATCGGCAAGGACGGGAGCGGGGAAGGTGAAGACGGCGTCGCCCGCCTCGGGGAGTCCGCTGTTCTGCATGAGCACCACGAGGCGCAGACCGCCGGCGTTGACGAGGCGGTGGATCGTGCCGGGCGTGAACCAGACGACGTCGCCGGGGTGCAGCGGGGTGTCGGCGAAGCCGGAGGTGGTGAGCGTCTGGACGCTGCCCGCGCCGCCGATGACGACGTAGGCCTCGGAGCAGACGAGGTGCATGTGGGGCGTGCCGCCGCACAGTCCGTCGGCGGCCTCCCAGTCGTACACGGTCAGTCCGGAGATCCCCACGCCGCCGGGGAACGGGGTCACCACGGGTGTTCCGCGACATGGCGGGACAGGCGCCCGGGGGTCCACGCGCCGTCGGCCACGACGATCCGGTAGCGGCGCGACAGGGTGTCGCCCGGGGCCAGCGGCAGTTCCTCGTCGAACGCCAGGGACGGGTTGACGGCGGGGATGGGCTCACTGCGGACGAACCAGTGGCAGGGGGCGTCCGGATCGTCCAGGAACAGGAGCGTGGAGGAGCGGTCGACCTCGTCGTGCCTGCCGACGAAGGCCAGCCAGTCGCCCTTCTCGCCCATCGCGGGGCCGATCACGTCGCCGCCGGTGAAGTCGCGCGGGCCGCGCCAGAACAGGCCTGTGTATCCGGCGAGTTCCCTGCCCTGCGTGCCGGGGCTGCCGAACACCAGGTCGGTGTCGAGGACGTTGGTCAGCGCGGTGGTGACCTCCAGGGTCCAGGATTCGGCCTCGACGTCGCACGCGGTCAGCGTGCGGCGCTCGTCGATCCAGTGCTCCCCCGTCATCGTGTGCCAGGCCAGGTCCTCGGTGATCACGGCGCGGCCGTGGCCCGTCGTGGCGGACAGGGTGAGGCTGCGCATCGTGCCGAGGTTCGGCAGGTCCACGTAGCCCCGGCCCCGCAGGTAGGTGCCGCCGCCCCAGAAGTTCTGCCCCGACACCCACGACGCCGTGATCTGGACGCCCTTGTGCCAGCGGTGGTCGTGCGGCCGGTACCCGGTGACGACGTCGCCGGCGAGCGTGCGCACCGGATGCAGGTACGGCTTCGGCGCCTCGAAGGGGTCCATGACCGGCCGGTGCACGTACCGGAAGAGGTCGACGTCGCGAGCCCGGACGATCAGCGAGTCCTCGTTCTCGCGGAGTTCGAGGTTCTCTGGGAGTTCGAAGTTCTCGGGAAGTCCGCACGTCATCGGAACACCTCCGGGCGTCCCCCGTGGAGCGAGCCGTAGAACGGGTCGGCCGCGTCGATCTCTCCGCGCCGGACCGGCAGGCCGCTGATCGCGGCCTTGTACAGGGCGGTGACCAGTTCCATGGTGGCTCTGCCGAGGTCGGGCCGGATCCCCGCCTCGTAACCGTCCAGGAAGTCCGCGAGCTGGGCGGTGTGCGAGCTGGGCAGGTCGTCCGGCGGCTCCCACCTCACGCCGGACGACCTGGTCGTGACCGTCCAGTCCGCGTTGGAGTAGCCGTACAGGTGCCGCAGCTCGACCGTGGCGTCGGTGAGGTCGAACCGCAGGTAGCTCTCCTCGCGCGGGGAGAGGACGCTGTTGACGACCGTCGCGATGGCTCCGCTCTCGAACCGGACCAGAGCCGCGGACACGTCCTCGGTCTGGACGTCGCGCTCGAGGCAGCCGGCCATCGCGCGTACCTCGGCCCATTCACCGAGCACCGCGAGCATCAGGTCCATCTGGTGGATGCCGTGGCCCAGCGTCGGGCCACCGCCCTCGCCCTCCCAGGTGCCGCGCCAGGGCACCTCGTAGTAGGCGTCGTCGCGGTACCAGGCCGTGACGCACTGCGCGACCAGCGGACGGCCCAGCGCCCCGGCCGCGATCCGGTCGCGCAGGTACCGGGCGCCCGAGCCGTACCGGTGCTGGAACACCGCGCCCGCGAACGCGGGACCCTCGGCGGCACGGATCCGGTCGAGCTCGGCAAGGGACAGCGCCACCGGCTTCTCGCACCACACCCACGCGCCCGACTCCAGGCAGGCCACGGCCTGTTCGGCGTGCAGGAACGGCGGCGTGCAGAGGTGTACGAGGTCCGGACCCTGCTCCTGGAGCATCGTCCGCAGGTCGGTGTGGACCGCGGGAACGCCGTGCTCGGCCGCGAACGCCTCGGCGCGCGCCGCGTCCACGTCGACGGCTGCCACGATCACGGCCCGGTGCGCCTGCGCCCGGAGGGCGGGAACGTGGCAGATGCCCGCGATGCCGCCCGTTCCGACGATCGCTGCCCTGATCATCCGCCCAGCACCTTCCTGATCGAGTGGTAGGCGGGCTTGGGCAGCAGGTTCTCGTCGTAGGGCAGCGCCGCGCCCTCACCGGGGAAGACCGAGGGGATCCACGAGTACTTGTCCGTGTAGTCCCAGATGGTGATGCCGACGCATTTCTCGACCGCCAGGCAGGCCTTGACGTAGTCGGCGTACCAGGTGGCCTGGGTGGCGAGTGTCGAAGGGGTCGCCGGGAGGTTCATCCGGATGTCGAGCTCGGTGACCGCGACCTCGACCCCGAGGTCGGCGAAGCGCTGCATGTTCTGCTGGACGTCGGCGGGGAAGCCGTACTGGAGTGCCAGATGGCCCTGGATGCCGAAGCCCTCCACCGGGACGCCGTCGGCCTTCAGCTGCTTGATCAGGGTGTAGTACGCGTCGCTCTTGGGGCCGATCCCGTCGACGTTGTAGTCGTTGAGATACAGCTTGGCGTGCCGGTCGGCCTCGTGGGCCCAGCGCAGGGCGTCGGCGATGTAGCCGGGCCCGAGCGTCTTGTAGAAGAGCGACTCGCGGTAGGTGCCGTCCTCGTTGAAGGCCTCGTTGACGACGTCCCAGTGGATCACCCGGCCCTTGTAGTGCCGGACCACGGTCTGTATGTGGTTCTTGAGGACGGCGCGCAGCTCGTCGGCGGTCCAGGTGCCCTCGGTGAGCCAGGCGGGGAGCTGGTTGTGCCAGACGAGGGTGTGGCCGCGGACCTTCTGGTGGTGGTCCTTGGCGAAGGCCACCACCTCGTCGGCGGCGGTGAAGTCGAAGACACCGCGCTCGGGCTCGGTGGCGTACCACTTCATGGCGTTGCCGGGGGTGGTCTGCCCGAACTCGCTGCCGAGCAGCTTCAGGTAGGCGGCGTCGGTGAACTCGGGGTTGTCGGTGGCGGAGCCGAAGTACTTGTGGTGCTTCTCGGCCAGTTCGCCGAGCGTCCTGGGACGGGGATCGGCGGCGGCGGGCGCGGCGGCGAGGCCGGCTCCGAGGCAGAGGGCGGCGGACAGGGCGATGAGGTTCCGGGACATGGATATGGGCATGAACATGGGCATGACAGGTGACTCCTCGGTTCCTTGGCGGTTCAGTCGAGGACGATGGTGGTCAGCGCGCGCGGGGCGAGCTTCGCCGTGAGGGTCGTTCCGTGCGTGGAGACGATGTCGGCCGGGGTGATCGAGCGGGTCTCGTCGGTGACGTAGCCGGCGGGGTGCCGGTCGCGCCCGCCGCGGAGGGAGAACTCGGCGGAGCTTTCGGTGGTCGCGGTGTTGAGGATCTCGATCACCCGGCTGCCGTCGGTGTTGCGGAAGGCCGTGATCCGCAGTGCCGGGTCGGCGTTCGTGACCGGCACGCGGACGGCGTCGGGGCGGATGAACCGGCTGAAGGCGGCAAGGGCCCAGTACCGCTTGGACACCCGGTAGTCGTCTCCGGGGTCGGCGAGCTGGATGAGCCCCCGGGTCGCGCCGAGGGACGCGCCGGTCCAGTAGACGTAGGCGTTGGCGTTGCCGACGGTCAGGGTGTTCTGGATGTCGGCCGCGACGGTGAAGCCGTCGTAGCCGCTGCCGTCGTCCCAGTTCTCGTTCCAGGCGGTGCCGTCCGGCGACCATTCCGACATCCACACGCGCTTGTCGGTCGGCTGCGGGACGTCGGTCGGACCGCTGTAGCGGTGGCCGGTGATGGTCCGTACGGCCTTGCCGGCCACCGGGTCCGCCTCGATGGCCTCGGTGTAGGTGAGCTGCCGGTCCCAGCCGGCGGCGTCGCAGCAGACCAGCTCGGTCTTCAGTCCGGACGCGCGAACGGTCGGCCCGAGCACCTTGAGGAAGTCGACGGCCTGCTGCGGGGTGAACCTCATCGAGGCGTAGGTCGCCGTCCAGTCGGGTTCGTTGGTGAACCCCAGGTCGGTGATCCCGATGCCTTCCTGCCGGTAGAACTTCGCGTACCGCACGAGGTAGTCGGCGTAGGCCTGACGCCATTCGGGCCGTAGTTCGCCGCCGTCGTTCTCGCTCCCGTTGGTCTTCATGAAGGCCGGGGCGCTCCAGGCGTCGGCGAAGAACCGTTCGACGCCGTAGGCCTTGGCCTCCTTGGCGAGCCAGACCTGGCCGCCGTCCCAGCCGTCCCAGACGTACTTCGGCGTGGCGTCCGGCCCGCCGGGGTCGGCCGGCAGGATCGTCGGCATGTGGTCGTAGACCCTGTCGGTCGACGACCCGATGCCCAGGCGCAGGATCGAAAGGCCCGCGCCTTTGTCCTTGCTGAGCAGCAGGTCGAGCACCTCGCGCCGCTTGGCCGGGCTGAGGCCGCGCGCGCCGTGCAGCAGGTCGGCCCGCTGGAAGGCCATCGAGAAGCCGAATCCGTCGATGGGCTGGAGTTCGGCGCGGAAGTCGATGGCGGGTCGGGCGGGGTGGGCGGCGGGTCGCGCGGGGGCGGCCGCGACCTGCGATGTGAGCGCTAACAACACGACGGCCGTCAGCACGGTCAGACGTTTCACAAGGTCTCCTCGGGGGTGGGGGTCACGCGGGGCGGGTCAGCCCTTGGTGGCGCCCGCGGTGAGGCCGCCGATCAGCTGGCGCTCGGCGACGGCGTAGAAGGCGAGGGCCGGGACCATGGCGAGCACGATGTAGGCGAGGACGAGCGCGTAGTCGGTCGAGTACTGGCCCTGGAACTGCTGGACGCCGACCGGGATCGTCTGCCATTTCGGGTCGTTGAACACAAGGAGCGGCAGGAAAAAGTTGTTCCAGCTCGCGACGATCGCGAGCACCGAGACCGTGCCGAGCGCCGGACGCGCCATCGGCAGCAGGATCTTCCAGAAGAAGCGGAACTTGCCGCAGCCGTCCATGACGGCCGCCTCCTCGACCTCCGCCGGGATGGTCCGGAAGAAGCCGCGCAGAATGATGATCGTCATGGGGAGCCCGAAGGCGGCCTGCGGGAGGATCACTCCGAGCGGGTTGTCGAGCAGGCCGAAGGTGCGCAGCAGCAGGAAGAGCGGCAGGACGGCCACCGCGAACGGGAACATCAGCCCGATCGTGAACAGCGTGTAGAACAGCTCCCTGCCGCGGAAGGCGTAGCGGGCCAGTACGAACGCCGCCATCGCGGACGCCGCCACCGTGCAGAAGGTCGTGCCGATCGCGATGCCGGCGCTGTTGGCCATCTGCCGCCAGAACATTCCGTCGCCGAGGACGCCGGTGTAGTTGCCGGTCTTCCAGTGCTCCGGCAGCCCGAACGGATTGGTCGTCAGCTCGCCGGTGCTCTTGAACCCGGAGACCACCGCGTAGATCAGCGGCACGACGACGAACGCGCCGATCAACCAGACCACGGCGTGCGACGACAGGCCGCGTGCCGTCCTGCGGGCTTTCATCGGCCACCTCCCGTGGTGACGGCCCCGCTCAGGTCACGGCGGAGCACGTAACGCTGGTAGAAGAGGGAGAAGACCAGACTGATCATGAACAACACCACGCTGATCGCACTGGCGTAGCCGACCTGGTAGCGCTTGAACCCGAACTGGAACATCGAGATCGCCATCGTCTCGGAGGAGTGGTTGGGACCGCCCGCGGTCATGACCCAGACGAGGTCGAAGAGCTGGATGGCCCCGATGACCGAAAGGAAGACGCTGATCCGGATCGTCGGACCGAGCAGCGGCAGCGTCACGTGGCGGAAGCGCTGCCACGCGCCGGCGCCGTCGATGGAGGCGGCGTCGAGGACCTCGCGCGGGATGCTCTGCAGCCCGGCGAGGAACAGCATCATGTGGAAGCCGAAGTACTTCCAGGTCATGACCACGAACAGGGTCGGCATGACCGTCGAGGGATCGGCGAGCCACTTGCCCCGCAGCCCCTCCAGGCCGAGGGCGCCGGCGAGATGGTCGGCCATGCCGTCACCGGGAAGGAAGATCATGGTGAAGAGGACCGCCGTGACCACCTCGGACAGGATGTACGGCGCGAAGAACAGCATGCGGTAGACGGCCCGGCCGCGCAGCTTCTGGTTGAGCAGGACCGCGGTGAACAGCGCGAAGGGCAACTGCACCGTGATCGACAGGACGATCAGGTACAGCCCGCGCCCCATGTCGCCGAGGAAGACCTGGTCGGCGAACAGCCTGGCGTAGTTCTCGAAGCCGACGAAGTCGTCCATGGGGCCGATCCCGCCCCACTTGAAGAAGCTGGTGTGGACGGCGACGGCGATCGGGGCGAGGACGAAGACGAGGAAGAGGACCAGGGCCGGGACGAGGAACCAGACGATCGACGCCCAGCTTCCCAGCTCACGCGGGAACGACCGGGCCGGAGCGGGCGGTCGCACCGGTACGGCGTCCTCCGCCCGGTCCTCGCCGGGGTCCTCCGCCCGGTCCTCGGTCGGGCCCTCCGCCCGGTCCTCGGTCGGGCCCTCGGTCGGGTCGTCGGTGGGGGTGGCCACGGAACTAGGCACCCTTCGCAGCCTCGGTGATCGACCGGGTGACCTGCTCGGGCGTCTTCTTGCCCGCGATGAGGTCGGCGACGCTGTCGTTGACCTCCTGACCGACCGCCGGCGGGTAGGCCTGGTCGAGGAAGAGCTGGAAGCCCGTCGCCTTGACCAGGCTGTCGGCCACCACCTTCTTGTTGGCGTCGGTGAGCTGGCGCTCCGCGCCCTTGACCACCGGCAGGTAGCCGTTGGAGGCCAGCAGCTTGGACTCGTTCTCCAGAACGAGGAACTTCAGGAAGTCCAGCGCCTCCTTCGGGGCGCCCTTGCGCAGCGCGAAGCCACCGCCGCCGCCGAACACCTCGGTGGCCCGGCCGGCTCCGCCGTCGACCGTCGGGAAGGGGAAGAAGCCCAGGTCCGCTCCGAGGCCGGCGCCCGCGTCCTGCTGTACCGACGGCGCCCACTGCCCCATCAGCTCCATGGCGGCCTTGCCGTTGCCCATGGTCGCCGCCTGGCCGCCCGGGGTGGCGTAGCCGGCTCCGAGGAAGGCCTCCTGGAACGGCTGGAGGTCGACCAGCTCCTTGAGGTGGGTGCCGGCCTGGACGAAGCCGGCGTCGGTGAAGTCCTTGGTGGTCGCGGCCCGTTGCAGCGCGGGGAGGCCCGCGACGCGCATCGCGAGGTAGGCCCAGTAGTAGTGGCCGGGCCACTTCTCCTTGCCCGCGAGGGCGATCGGGGTGACGCCCGCCGCCTTGAGCTTCTTGACGTCCTCGAGGAGCTCGGCCCAGGTGGCCGGCGGCGCGGTGATCCCGGCCTTGGCGAAGAGCTTCTTGTTGTACCAGAAGCCGACCATGCCGATGTCGTAGGGCACCCCGTAGGTCCGGCCCCCGATCCGGTAGGCCTGCAGCGACACCGGGGTGAGCTCGGAGGACCAGCCGAACGCGTCGGTGAGGTCCTCGACGAGACCCGCGTCGACCTGCTGCTGCAGCACTCCGCCGCCCCAGGTCTGGAAGACGTCGGGGAGCTTGCCGGAAGAGGTGGTGGCGGTCAGCTTGGACTTGAACGCCTCGTTCTCCAACGAGGTCGTCTCGATCCTGACGTTCGGGTGAGCGGCCGTGAACGCCGAGGAGATCTGCGGGAAGAGGGACTTGCCCGGTTCCGTCGTGGCGATGTTCCACCACGCGAAAGTCACCCTGCCGTCGGCCGCCGGCTTGCCGCCGGAGTCGCCGCCGCCGCAGGCCGCGGTCAGCGAGACGGACACTGCGGTCAGGCCCGAGAGCGCCAGGAAGCGTCGTCGACTCGGGGGAGTGCTGGCCATGGGACCTCCGGAGTGGGATTGCCGATTCGAGCTCGAAAACTTTTCGTAATACTCTCGAATTCCGTGCTGCCACAAACTAGGAACGCGGGGCTTCTCGGTCAAGGCCTGTCACCGAATTACCCGCAGGAATCAAGTACTTACAGGCTTGACAAGCAGTCATGCCGACCGGAAACTCTTCGAAAAGTTTGCGGTACTTGTCGCCGACCCCCGGCACCCGCGCAGAGGAGAAGAGTTGAGCGAGCAGCGTCCGACCCTGGCCGTCATCGCCGCGGAGGCAGGGGTCTCCCAGGCCACCGTGTCCAAGGTGATCAACGGCCGCTCCGATGTGGCGCCCTCGACACGCGAACGGATCGAGACCCTGCTGCGATCCCACAACTACCTCCAGCCCGGCCGGCAGAGCAGGGCCCGCAGGTCGGGCCTGGTCGACCTGATCATCGGCGGTCTGGACAGCGCGTGGGCGGTGGAGATACTGCGCGGCGTCGAGGCCGAGTGCGCCCAGCGGGGCGTCGGCACCGTCGTGTCGCTCGTCCCGCCGGGCGAGGCCACGCCGTCGAGCTGGGCCGCGCTGCCGGTCCTGCACCACAGCGACGGCGTCATCCTCGTCACCACCTCGGTCACCCAGGCCCAGCGCGCCCAGGTCGAACGGGCCGGGGTGGCCCTGGTCGTCATCGACCCGATCGACCTGCCGGGCAACGGTGTGCCGAGCATCGGCGCGACCAACTGGGCGGGCGGCCTCGCCGCCACCGAGCACCTCCTTGAGATGGGGCACCGCCGGATCGCCGCGATCGGCGGGCGCAAGGAGATGCTCTGCAGCCAGGCCCGCATCGACGGGTACCGGGCCGCCCTCGAACGGGCCGGGATCGAGGTGGACCGCGACCTGATCCGGTTCGGCGACTTCCAGCACGAGGGCGGGTTCCGGCGCGCCCAGGAACTGCTCGCCCTCCCCGAGCCGCCGAGCGCCGTCTTCGCCGGCAGCGACCAGCAGGCGATGGGCGTCTACGAAGCCGCCCGGCAGGGCGGGCTGCGCATCCCGCAGGACCTCAGCGTGGTCGGCTTCGACGACCTGCCGATGTGCGAATGGCTGTCACCTCCGCTGACGACGGTGCGTCAGCCGCTGGAGGAGATGGGCCGGCTCGCCGCCCGCACGCTGTTCCAGCTTCTGGAGGACCAGCCCCTGGTCAGCCCCCGGATGGAGCTCTCGACCGAGCTCAAGGTCCGGCTCTCCACCGCCCCGCCCCGTCCCTAGGAGAACCCCTTGACCGAACCCTGGCGTGACCCCCTCCTGCCCGCGTCCGTGCGGGTCGCCGATCTGCTGAGACGGATGACGCTGGAGGAGAAGGCGGGGCAGCTCGCCGGTTTCTGGGCGCTGCCCTCGAATCCGGGAGCACCCGTCGCGCCGATGGAGGACGACTCCGGCGAGTCCGCGCCCGGCCTCGACGACATAGTCGCCCACGGGCTCGGCCAGCTCACCCGGGTGTACGGAACCGCGCCGATCACCGCGGAGGCCGGGATGGAGCGGCTCGCCTCGCTCCAGCGGCGGGTGACCGGATCCGGCCGGTTCGGGATCCCGGCGGTCGCGCACGAGGAGTGCCTGACCGGGTTCATGACGTTCGGGGCGACGGTCTTCCCCGGGCCGCTCGCCTGGGGTGCGTCCTTCGATCCCGGACTCGTGCGGCAGATGGCCGCCGCCATCGGCGCGGGGATGCGGCGGGTCGGTGTCCACCAGGGGCTGGCTCCGGTCCTCGACGTGGTCCGCGACTACCGGTGGGGAAGGACCGAGGAGTGCATCGGTGAGGATCCCTATCTCGTCGGAGCGATCGGCACCGCCTATGTGCAGGGCTTGGAGGGCGCCGGGATCGTGGCGACGCTCAAGCACTTCGCCGGGTACTCGGCCTCGCGCGGCGGCCGGAACATGGCCCCCGTCGCCTCGGGGCCGCGCGAGTTCGCCGACGTGCTGGTCGAGCCCTTCGTACGGGCCCTGCGAGAGGGTGGCGCCCGGTCGGTGATGAACAGCTACACCGACGTGGACGGCGTCCCGGTGGCCGCGGACGAACGGCTGCTGACCGAACTGCTCAGGGGTGAGCTCGGTTTCGGCGGTGTGGTCGTCGCCGACTACTACGCCGTCTCCTTCCTGGAGACCCGGCACGGCGTCACCGGATCGCGCGGCGCGGCCGGCGCACTGGCGCTGACCGCCGGAATCGACGTCGAGCTGCCCACGGCCCGCTGCTACGGCGAGCCGCTGACCGAGCTCGTGCGGTCGGGAAGCGTACCCGAGGCGCTCATCGACCGGGCCGCGGAACGGGTCCTGCTGCAGAAGGCCGAGCTCGGCCTGCTCGACCCCGCCTGGGAACCCGTCGAGCCCGAGCCGGTCGAACTCGACCCGCCGGAGAACCGGGCACTGGCCAGGCTTCTGGCCGAACGGTCCACCGTGCTCCTCGCCAACGACGGCATCCTGCCGCTGCGGCCGTGCCGGGTCGCGGTCAGCGGGCCGTACGCCGAGGACCCGCAGTCCTTCCTCGGCTGCTACTCCTTCCCCAACCACGTCGCGCTGCCCGGCGACCTCGGCCTTGAGATCCCGACGCTCGGCGAGGCGCTCACCGCCGCCGGGTTCACGGTCACCGCGGACGATCCGGACGTGAACGTGCTGGTGCTCGGGGACCGGGCCGGCATGTTCGGCCGGGGCACCTCCGGAGAGGGCTGCGACGCCGAGACCCTCGACCTGCCCGGCGACCAGGCCGCACTCGCCTCCGCCGTCCTGGACTCCGAGGTGCCGACCGTCCTGGTCCTCGTCTCCGGACGGCCGTACGCGCTCGGCACACTGGCCGAACGCGCGTCGGCCGTGGTGCAGGCCTTCTTCCCCGGCGAGGAGGGCGGGACGGCGCTGGCCCGGATCATCAGCGGGGCCGCGGAACCGTCCGGGCGGCTGCCCGTCTCCATCCCCCGCCGGGTCGGCGGCCAGCCCGGCACCTACCTGCGCGCCCGGCTCGGCGGGCACACCGACTGGAGCTCGGTGGACCCGACCCCGCTGTTCCCCTTCGGACACGGGCTGAGCTGGACCGGCTTCACCTGCTCGGAGCTCTCGGTGGATCCCGTCGCCGCGACGGACGGAACCGTCTCCGTCGCGGTCACCGTACGCAACGTCGGCGAGGTGCCCGGGACCGAGGTGGTCCAGCTGTACCTCTCGGACCCCGAGGCGTCCGTCGTCCGGCCGCAGCGGTGGCTCGCCGGATTCGGCAGGGTCGAGCTGCAGCCGGGCGCGGCCGCCCGGATCACCTTCTCCGTCCATGCCGACCGGACCTCTTTCACCGGGGTCGACCTGCGGAGAAGGGTGGAGCCCGGGGAGATCGGCGTGGCCGTCGGACGGTCCAGCGGCGATCTTCCGCTCCGGGGCTCCTTCACCCTGACCGGCCCCGTACGTCACCCGGGGGCCGACCGGGTGCTGTCCGTGCCGGTCGAGATCGTCCCCGTTCCATGACCACGTCGTTCGACGATCCCGTGTTCGGTGATCCCGTGCTGCCGGGGTTCCGGCCCGACCCGTCCGTCTGCCGCGTGGGAGCGGACTACTACCTGGTGACGTCCAGCTTCGAATGGTTCCCGGGCCTGCCCGTGTTCCACAGCCGCGATCTCGTGAACTGGCGGCGTCTCGGCTCCGCGCTCGACCGGCCGTCCCAGCTCGACCTCGACGGATGCGCGCCCTCGCGCGGCCTGTTCGCACCGACGATCCGGCACCATGACGGGCTCTTCCATCTCGTCTGCACGCTGATGGACGGCCCCGGCCATTTCGTCGTCACGGCGACCGACCCGGCGGGGCCGTGGTCGCGGCCGCACCGGCTGGACGGCGAGGGCTTCGACCCGTCACTGTTCTTCGACGACGGGCCGGACGGCGACGGCCGGGCCTGGTTCACCGCCGCCCGCGTACGGGACGAGGCCGCCGGCCGCACCGAGATCTGGATGCGCGAATACCTTCCCCGCGAACGACGGCTCACGGGACCCGAGCACGTCCTGTGGTCGGGCAGCCGTCCGGGCGCCCGGTGGTCGGAAGCCCCGCACCTCTACAGGATCGACGGCGCCTGTCTCCTGCTCACCGCCGAGGGCGGCACCGATGTGGACCACAGCGTGGTGGCCGCCCGCGCCGAAAGCGTGACCGGCCCCTACGAGGGCGCCCCCGGCAACCCCGTGCTCCCGCCGGCCGAGGGTCCGGTCACCTGCACCGGGCACGCCGACCTCGTCCAAACCCCGTACGGCGACTGGCGGGCCGTCCTCCTGGGCGTCCGCCCGGGCTCCGCCCTCGGCCGTGAGACCTTCCTCAGCCGGATCACCTGGGACGACGGCTGGCCGGTCTTCTCCCCCGTCGTCCACATCGCCCCTCGCCGCCCCCTTCACGACGGCTTCGCCGCCCTCTCCCCCGGCTGGAGCACCCTGCGGACCCCACCCACGCGGTTCTGGGCCACCGGCGACGGGCTGCGTCTCCAGGTCCGCCCCGAACGCCTCGGCGAACGCACCACCCCGTCCCTCCTGGCCCGCCCCCAGGAGCATCCCGACTGCGACGTCTCCACCGAACTGCGCTTCACCCCCGCCGCACCGGACGAACAGGCAGGCCTCGCCGTCGTCCTCGACGACGACGCCCACCTCCTGTTCCTTCGCACCGCGGAAGGACTCATCCTCCGCCGCGGGCCCGAGCTCCTGGCCCGAGCTCCCGTCCCCCCGGGCCCCGTTCGCCTGGGGGTCCGCATCCGCGGCTTCAGCCACACCTTCGCCCACGCGGCACCCGACGGCGCCTGGCAGAACCTGGCCACCGTCGAAGCCACCTTCCTCACGCCCCTGTTCACCGGCGTCCAGCTCGGTCTCTACGCGACCTCCAACGGCCACCCCTCCACCAACCAGGCCCACTTCACGAGGTTCGACATCACGTACCCGGATTCAACGGGGTGACCACTCCGGGGCGTTCGAAAGTTTTTCGATGACTTTTTGTGCAGGCCCAGGCAACTACTCGGCCGCCTCTGAAGGAAAGATTCTCGAAACCCTTTCGAAACTGTTGACATGTTTCCGTCAAATTTCCACACTGAGTTCCATGGGCGCAGGCCCCGCTGACGCGGATTCATTCCGCCGCGCTCCGAAAACCTTCCGTGATTTCCGTCCTGGAGGCTCAGTCATGCGCTTGAACGCCCTTCCACCCACCACCGTCCGCCGGAAGATCGGCGGCCTGTGTACGGCCCTGGTCGTCGGTGCCCTCGGTACGGCCGCCGTGCTGGTGGCGCCGCAGACCTCGCACGCCGCCGAGAGCACGCTCGGCGGCGCGGCGGCGCAGAGCGGCCGCTACTTCGGGACCGCCATCGCCTCGGGCCGGCTGGGCGACTCGGCGTACACGACGATCGCGGGCCGCGAGTTCAACTCGGTGACGGCCGAGAACGAGATGAAGATCGACGCCACCGAACCCCAGCAGGGCCGGTTCGACTTCACCGCGGGCGACCGCGTCTACAACTGGGCGGTGCAGAACGGCAAGCAGGTGCGCGGCCACACCCTGGCCTGGCACTCCCAGCAGCCCGGCTGGATGCAGAACCTCAGCGGCAGCGCGCTGCGCCAGGCGATGACCAACCACATCAACGGCGTGATGGGCCACTACAAGGGCAAGATCGCCCAATGGGACGTCGTGAACGAGGCCTTCGCCGACGGCACCTCAGGAGCCCGGCGCGACTCCAACCTGCAGCGCTCCGGCAACGACTGGATCGAGGTCGCCTTCCGTGCCGCGCGCGCCGCCGACCCGGCCGCCAAGCTCTGCTACAACGACTACAACGTCGAGAACTGGACCTGGGCCAAGACCCAGGCCATGTACGCCATGGTCCGGGACTTCAAGCAGCGCGGCGTGCCGATCGACTGCGTCGGCTTCCAGTCGCACTTCAACAGCGACAGCCCCTACAACAGCAACTTCCGCACCACCCTGCAGAGCTTCGCCGCGCTCGGCGTCGACGTGGCCGTCACCGAGCTCGACATCCAGGGCGCCTCGGGCACGACCTACGCCAACGTGACCAACGACTGCCTGGCCGTCCCGCGCTGTCTCGGCATCACCGTCTGGGGCGTGCGCGACACCGACTCCTGGCGACCGGAGCACTCGCCGCTGCTGTTCAACGGCGACGGCAGCAAGAAGCCCGCCTACACCTCCGTCCTCAACGCGCTCAACGCCGCCTCCCCCACCACCCCCACTCCCACTCCGACCCCCTCGCCCGGTTCCGGACAGATCAAGGGCGTCGGTTCGGGCCGCTGCCTGGACGTGCCCAACTCCAGCACCGCCGACGGCACCCAGCTCCAGCTCTGGGACTGCAACGGCCGCACCAACCAGCAGTGGACCTACACCGCCGCGGGCGAGCTCAGGGTCTACGGCAACAAGTGCCTGGACGCCGCCGGCACCGGCAACGGCACCAAGGTCCAGATCTACAGCTGCTGGGGCGGCGACAACCAGAAGTGGCGCCTGAACTCCGACGGTTCCATCGCCGGCGTCCAGTCCGGCCTCTGCCTCGACGCCGCCGCCAACGGCACCGCCAACGGCACCCTGATCCAGCTCTACTCCTGCTCGAACGGCAGCAACCAACGCTGGACCCGCACCTGACCCGCCGCGGCGAGGGGTGAAGCCGGTGTCCGCCGAGACGGTGACGGTGGACACCGGTCGCCCGGTCGCCCGGTCGCCCGGGGCATCGTCACAGCGGACGCTGGAAGAGTCCGGTGTTCAGGAGCGACACGCCGAAGAGCGGGGAGTCGGGCGACTGCCTTCTCATGGCACGCAGCTCGATCTCGGTGAAGGCGGGGAAGAGGCCGCGCAGGTCATCGAGGGTGTAGGCCAGTCCGCCGTCCAGGCTGCGCGTGCGGTAGAACTCTTCGTCGGGCAGTTTCGAACCCGTCGCTCCCGAGGCGAAGCACGCGAGCGCGAAGTGGCCGCCGGGGGCGAGCGCCCGTTCCAGCAGAGCCAGGTAGCTGACACGGCGGTGCGGCGGCAGGTGGTGCAGGCAGCCGGAGTCGTAGATCAGGTCGTAGCGGCCGGGCGGCAGATCGACGGTGAAGATGTCACCGCAGTGGAAGCGGACGTCCACGCCGGCTTCGCGGGCCCTCTCCTGGCCCCAGGCCACCGCGGTGCGGGAAAGGTCGACCGCGTCCACCTCGTAACCCCGCGCGGCGAGGAAGACGGCGTTGCGCCCGGGCCCGCAGCCCAGGTCCAGGGCCCGGCCGGGTGTGACGAGGCCGCGTTCCAGGTACGAGGCCAGGTTCTCGTCCGGCTTGTCGACGAAGAACGGGATGTCCCGGGAACGGTTGGCGTAGAACTCGTCCCACCAGTCGCGGGATTCGTCCGTCCAGCGGTCCGTCTCCGCGGTGAACAGCCGATCCAACATGTGCAGGACGTCGTCCACCGTGCGGATATCACGGGTCACTGCAATTTCCTCCTCATCGGTCACGCCCTGCGATCGGCATGACTCATCGGTGTCCCCGTCATCGCGGGCCCACGGGGCGCCTCCCGGCGAACCGGTCGGGAGGCACCCGGAGGCCCCGTGCGCCCGTCAGCTCATCCGGATGACGAGCATGCCGTCATGCCCTCGGTGGCCCACCGTCTGGAAGACCACTCCATCGACCCGGTCAGAGCTGCTGACCAGCTCGAGCACCCGCTGGGTGGCGCGGACGGCGCCGTTCGACGTCTCCAGGTTCCGGACTTCGCCGGCCCTCACGACGTTGTCGAAGACGATGACGCTGCCGGAGCGGCCCAGGCGCAGGCAGCTCTCGAAGTAGGTGACGTTGTTGTGCTGGTCGGCGTCGATGAAGAAGAAGTCGAAGGGCTCGGTCTTCTCCTCCGCGAGCTGTGCCAGCTGTTCGGCGGCATTGCCCACTCGGACCTCGGCACGGTCGTCGAGCCCGGCCGCCTTGAGGTTGCCCGCGGCGACCATGGCGTGCACCGGATTGTTCTCGATGGTCACCATGCGACCGCCCGGAGGCAGCGTCTTGGCCAGCCACAGGGCGCTGTAGCCGCCGAGGCTTCCCACCTCGAGGATCCGCCGGGCACCGGCTATCCGTGCCAGCAGGCTGATCTGCTTGCCCTGAAGCGCGGAGACGTTGATGACCGGCAGGTCCGCCTGCTCGCTGACGTCCAGCGCGCGTGCGAGGTCGGGGTCGGGCGCACACAGCACGCCGCTGAGGAAGGATTCGGTCTCGGACCAGGTGTCGACAGCCATGACAGACAGTTCTCCTAAGCGGCGAGGGAGGTCGGGCCGGGGGACGAGACGTCCATCTGGTGCGCCCAGAAGTGCCGTGCGTACATGCGCCGCCAGACGCCCATCATGTGCGTGAGTGCCTCGATCTCCGGCGGGGTGAGATCCGGGTGCCAGAAGTCGAAGAGCAGCACCGTCCGGCGCTCCTCGCCCTCGTTCCACACCTCGTGGTCATAGGAGTCGTCGAAGACGAACGCCTTGCCCTCCTGCCAGGCGCGCGTCTCCGAGGCGACCCGGATACGGGAACCCTCGGTCGCCACCAGGGAGAGGTGACAGCGCAGGTGGGCGTTGCTGAAGCCGGAGTGCGGGCGGATGTGCGTACCTCCCATGATGGTGGAGAAGTACGTCATGCCGCTGTCGGTGGCGCCGTGGATGGCCGAGAGCGTCTTCAGCGTGTGCGGGAACGCGGAGACGTTCTTGGCGTACGGCCGGCCGATGCACGACAGGTACAGCGCACGCCACTTGCCCTCCTCGGCCAGCCCCGTGGGATGCGAGACGGCGCTGTCGAGGTTGACGCCCAGGGCCTGCAGCTCCTCGAGGACCGCGGGAGCGGCGGCCTCCAGCCCGTCGAGCCAGGGGAAGTCGTCGCGGCTCCACCACGGTCGGGCCGTGAGACCGGGGAAGTAGATCTCCGGCGTCTGCGGGCCGCCTACCTCGCCGATCCGCCCCTCGGCGGTGATCGCCAGTCCTTCTCTGATGCGTTCGACCTGCTTGGGGTCGACCTTCCCCTGTGCGAGCCACCGGTCGAACTCCCGGGGGCCTTCGGTGATCCACAGTTCTTCCATGTTCCTGTTTCCAATCCAGCGAGAGAAACCAGTACGCCGATAGTCGAGTGCTCCGGAGGGCTGGGGCGTGTCCGGCGGATCATGGCCGGACACGCCCTAGTGGGAACCGAGCAAGGACGTCAGCCGGTCCACGGACCGCTGTTCGGGCTGGGGAGCGGCGCCGGCGACGAAGCCGGTCATCGTCTGCCGCAAGGTGGTCCCCGCCGCCCGGTCCACCCGGTTGATGCAGTGGATGGTGCCTTCCTGGACGAGGACCAGTCGGTTCGGCTTCGGCACGATGGCCGTCAGCGGGTGCGCGGCGAGGCTCGCCTTCGCTTCGACGGCCTCCCTCGCGGGCATGCCGGTCGTGTCGACGTCGATGGAGTCGGGATCGGCGTCCAGGATGACCAGTTCGCCGGCCCAGGACGCCTTCCATTCCTCGTGCAGGAAGAAGACGAACTCCCCCAGCCGGCCGGACGCCACGTCGTTGTGCCAGCCCAGTCGGCTTCCGGCGGGGTACTGCCAGAAGCTGAAGCCGACCGCCGACCAGTCCTCCCCGGGCGCGCCGAACATGTCGGGGTGCGCGCCGAGTTCCCTGAGGATCGCCTGGAAGGCGGCGGGCTGCGCGTCCTGCTCCCGCGATTCGGCCGTCGGCGCCCCGGTGTCCTGTCGGAGCACGGCCCCACGGGAGCGGAAGGCGTTTCCGTCCGTCTCCGGATAGATGACACTGGCGACTTCCTCGAATCGCCTGCGCTTCATCAGGGAACGGATCTCAGCGAGTTCGTTCGGCGGCAGGAAGTCATCGATGACGCGGTACCGTGCGCCACTGGCAACGATGTTCATGAATACTCAGCCTTTCTCTCTGTCCGATTCAGCGCCCTGTGCGCCGGCAGTCCGCGAGTGCACGTGCGAGACCGAGGACCGTGCGGGATTCGGGAGTCACGGCCACCGCGTCGGGCAGGAGGACGTCGAAGCGCTCTTCGAGCACCGTGAGCACCTCCAGCCAGGTCAGGGAGTCGAGTCCGAGCTCCGCAGGCGATTTCAGCAGCGTGTCCTGGTCCGCCGCGTGCAGGCACCGCAGCCGGGCCAGTACGGCATCGTCGACCCCGGCGTTCCCGGCGGCGGAGACGATCGCGTCGATCACCGCCGTCAACCCGTCACGGGAATCCGTCACCAGTTGTTCGGTCATTTCTCCCTGATCCGTTCCGTGAGCGCAGTACGGTCCAGCTTTCCGACAGCGGTCCGCGGGAATTCTGCGAAGATCCTCAACCGTGGTGCGACACCGGGCGGAGCGCTCGCGTACAGCGCGTCCTCCACGGTCTCTCGCGAGGGCGGCCGTCCGGACACCACCGCGTAGACGTCTTCGAACTCCGCGTCGCCGGCTCGGGGGAGGACCAGGAACTCGACCTCCTCCACACCCTCCACCTCGCCGACGGCGGCTCGGATCGGGGAGACGTCCACGAACTTCCCGTTGGCGCGTACGGCTCCGGACCCGCGCTCGACGAACCACACCTGGCCCGAGGCGTCGCGCTCGACGATGTCCCCGGTCCGCCACAGGAGCGAGTCGCGTACGGGTTCGTGTGCGTAACCCCAGACGGGAGTCGCCGTGCGCACGAGCAGTTCGCCGCGGGATCCCGGATCCGGAGCGACGATCCCGACAGCGGGGATCGGCTGCCCGAGCCCGCGGGATCCGATGAACATCCCTCCGGTCTCGCTCGACCCGTACCCCCGTGTGATCGGGACTCCGAAGCGGGCCGCGCAGGCGGCGTCCAGCTCGTCCGATACCGTGCCGGCGCCGACGAGGACCGCCCGCGGCCGGGAGTCACCCGTGCGCCGGGTCTTCGTCAGCAGCCGCAACAGGGCCGGGGTGACGGCCAGCTTGGTGCTCTTGCCCCGGTCCAGGTCGCGGGCCACGCCCGAGGCCGTCGTGAACGGACGGGCGTCGACCCGGCACCCGGACAGGAGCGCGGCGAGCGCCACCCCCGAACCGAAGGAATGCGCCACCGGTACGGGGATCCTCACCGCGTCCTCGGCGCCCAGTCCCACGCCTCCGCGGTAGCCGACGTGCTCCGCGCGCATGCTCTCGACACTGCGCCTCGCGAGTTTGGGCTCGCCGGTGGATCCGGACGTCTCGTGCAGCAGACCGAGGCCGGCGGGGACCGGCATGGCCGCGGTGGCGCGCCGTGCCACCGTGATCTCCTCGGCGGACCCGGGAGTCACGGTGAAGGACGCGCCGTGCGCCACGAACGTCTCCGGCTCGCGGGGCGTCACCCACGCGGCGGCACCGGTGTTCCAGCACGCGACCACGGCCGCCAGGAGCGTCTCCGACGCGAGGCCGGAGAACACGAGCAGGTCGCCGTCCGTGACACCTGCCTTCCTGTACTGCTCGGCGCACCGCGTGATGCGGTTCGCGGTGGCCTCCGGGAGCGCCTCGCCGATCCGTCCTCCGGACGAGAGGACGGCTTCGGCCAGTCCGCGCCGGGCCTCAGACACCGGAATCAGGGGCCGGTGTCGCGGAACGGATCAGCCGGTCCATCCCGATGACGGGAAGAGCCGTCAGGAAGGCACCCGCCACACCGATCCACAGGCAGGGCACGATGCCGATGCGCGAGCCGAGCCAGCCGGCCAGGATCGCCGCCACGGGCATGCTTCCCCACACCACGAAGCGGATCGAAGCGGTCATCCGGGCCAGCATGTTCTTGGGACAGACCCGCTGCCGCACGCTCACCTGCGCGATGTTGAAGGTCACCGCGCCCCAGGTCATTCCGAACTGGCCGAGGACGAGCAGGACGACCGGGATCACGAAGGCGGACCCGTCCAGGGATCCGGCCAGGGGGAAGGCCACCATGGAGACGCCCGCCAGCATGAGGCCGACCGCCATGACCTTGCCCGCGTCGAATCGGGCACGGACCTTCGGGAGGGTGAGTGAGGCCAGCAGGCCACCGAGCGTGCCGACGCCGAGGACGACCCCCATGACCGTGGAGCCCAGCCCCAGCGTCCTCAGGATGAGCAGGGGCGTCAGCGTCATGGTGATGGTGGCGAAGAAGTTCGACACCCCCACCGAGACGCACAGCCGCCGCAGTACCGGGTTGCCCACGACGAACCGGACGCCGGCCAGGATGTCCCGCGCCAGCCGGGAGTCCTCTCCCGCCTTCTCACGGCGGGACGGTTCGGAGTCCTTGACCGTCGCCAGGAAACCGGCACACACCACATAGGCCACCGCGTCGATGGCGATCACCACGGGGGCGCTCACCGCCTTGAGGAGGAGTCCCGCCGCGGCCGGCCCGCCGGCCGCGGAGATCTGGGCCGATGACTCCAGCCTCGCGTTCGCCCGTTCGATGTCCTTGTCGGGGACGATGAACGGCACGTACGACTGGTACGCGACGTCGAAGAAGACCGAGGCGACACCGACGATCACCGCGACCGCGTACAGCCACACGAGGGAGAGCTGGTCGAAGGCCCACAGCACGGGGACGCCGGCCAGCACGACGGCTCGTACCACGGCCGCTCTGATCATGGTGGTCCGCTTCGACCATCGATCGACCCACGCACCGGCCGGCAGGCCGATCAGCAGATAGCACACGGTGAGCGCGGCGGTCAGGTACCCGACCTCCGCCGCCCCGGCGTGGAGGGTCTCGATCGCGACCACGGGCAGGGCCACCATCCCGAAGCGCTGGCCGACCTGCGACACGGTCTGCGCGGTCCAGAACCGCAGGAACCGGCTGGTGCCCACTTCCGACACGGCGGCGTCGGACACGGAGACGCTCATCAGGCCGCCGCCCCACTCGTCAGGGGCTGCTCGATGAACCTCGATCCGCTCAGCTCGAGCCCGGAGGACCGGACGAGCCCCCGCACGTGGTCGAGAGTGACGACGAAACGGTTCTTCCCGTAGATCAGATAGCGCTTCTGGTCGCCGGCGCTGGAGAAGTTGACGGTCATCACGTTGGCGCCGGCGTCCAGGCCGCGTGACTGCCCCCCACTGCCCACCCGCTCCAGCGCGCTGACCGACGGGATCAGCAACCGCGGGTAGCGCAGCCGGAGAACGGCGATGACGTTGAGCGCCAGCTCGTTGTCCCCGATCGGCGAGATGCTCATCGGCGTGTTCGGGGCCGGGATGAAGGGGCTCACGCTGCACATGTCCACACCGAGCTCACCCGCCAGCTCGATGTCGTCGATGACGCTGTCCAGCGACTGCCCCGGCAGGCTGGAGATCAGCCCCGTGCCGACCTTGAAGCCCACCTCCTGGAGATCCCGCATGCACCGCAGGCGCGTCTCCAGGGTTTCGTGCCGAAGGCTGAGGTGGAGTTCGGGATCGCTCGTCTCGTGCTTGAGGATGTAGCTCGTCGCGCCCACGGCCCGCAGTCGCTCGTACTGGGCCCGCTTGAGGTTGCCGACGTTCAGCAGGACCTCGACCCGGTCGTCGTACAACCGCCGGATCCGCGGTATCACCTCCTCCAGGAGCGGCATCAGCGCCGGCGTCTCGCCGCCCTGGAGCAGGATGACGTCGATCCCGTTGCCCCGGATCAGTTCGGCCAGCTCGACGATCTTGTCCGCGGACAGGAAGTAGGTGTCGTTCTCGCGTACGTTGTCACGACGCATCGGGCAGTAGTCGCAGTTCACCCGGCAGACGTTGGTCAGCTCGATGACACCTCGCAGCACGACGGCCGCACCGAAGTGCTCGTTCCGTGCCTTCCGGCTCTCCGCGAACAGCTGCTCCTGCTCAGGGCCGCGTGCCAACAGCAGACGGCGCATTTCATCACGGCTCAGCAAGACGTACCTTCTTCCTCACGAATCTCGGGCAATGCCATGTCGACGACCATCTGCGCCATGCGGCCGGGGTCGGCATCCGCCTCTCCGTACGTGGATATCGCGTCGACCAGAGACGGACGGAAATCTATTTCTCGGGGCTCGTCGTTGACCGTCACCAGCACTCGGCCGTGATCCACCAACCGGTCGCTGAGGAAGAGACGCAGCCGCGAGCAACCGGACGCGCGGATGACCAGGCGCGTACGGTCCACCGCGCGGGCGTCCACGGTCGCCGTGCTCCCGGGGAGGAGGTCGTCCATCTCCACCCAGTGGGCCCGGCTGTGCGCCCTCTCGCGGGCACGGTGCCGGACGTGTCCGGGCCACGGCGTTCTCTTCGCGGCGCCGAAGCACCGGACGACCTCGTCGAACTGCGGATTTCCCGGCTCGATCCCCATCGTGCTCAGCTTGTGCTCGCCGTCCGGCACTTCGACGAACGAAATGCCCGGATGGCCCCGGCCCCTCAGGTGCGTCACGGCGTCACGGGCAAGGACGAGGGGGATCTGCCGGTCCCGGGCTCCGTGCACCACCGTCAGCGGCACGCCCAGGACATTGGGCAGCAGCTCACGCATCGTGTTGTCGGGCCCGAACATCTCCCAGATCGAGGGTGCGCCGTTGACGGACGTCGCCATGGCGAGACCGTCCCAGCGGCGCGACGCCATGCCCCACGTCGCGATGCCCCCCATCGAGGCCCCCACCAGAGCGCAGCGGTTCACGTCGACGGCCAGGTGTTCACGGGCCCAGCGCAGGGCTCGTACCGGGAAATCGCCCGGCTCCGTCGTCCACCGGGCCTCCCGGAACCGGCTGCCGAAGATTCCGGCCACGTCGAAGTTGTTGCTCGTCCCGAACGGTTGAAGCGCGGTCGGGCACAGCAGGACCGCGCCGCAGGCATCGGCGAGCGCCCGGAGGTGGTCCTGGAGCACCGCCCCGGAGCTCCCGACGCCGTGCAGGCCCACGATCAGGCCCAGGGGGCGCCCGTCCCGACGCGACGGCACGTACAGTTCGGCCTCGGTCGGCCGCCCCCAGGCGTCCAGCAGCTTCACGGTCTCCGACCGGGCGGCTTCACCCGCGTCGGCCGTCGAGAACAGCAGTCGCTCAAGACGTCGCGGGTCGAGTCCTTGTCGCCGGAACAGCTCCGCCGCCACCTCGGGACTCTCGTCCAGGCAGACGCGCCGCGCCGCGTGCGCTCCGGTCACGGCGTCCTCAGCTCCGTCGCGGCCGGACGAACCGACGTACCCGAGGGTTCCGTGCCCGCGAAGGTCACCATGCCCAGAGCGACCGGGGAACGGCTCAGCCGCCGCGCCCCCCGGCCGGCCATGGTCAACGCGGCCGGGATGTCCGCTGCCTCGACCACCACCTCGGCGGCGGTCGCGCCGGCCGACACCGCGGTGTCCTCGGCGGCGGCCAGGAGCCCGTCCAGGTCACCCGTCGAACGGCACGGGTTGCCGCTCAGGACGAGTCGTGAGCGGTCCAGCACCCAGGCGAGCCGGGTGCCGGCCGAGGGACTCCGCGGAACACCGAGCAGTTCCCGGACCATGGGAGCCGCTTCGTCCTCGGCCGGAACGACTTCGCCCGGAACGACGAGCGTGCCGGACGTGCGCGGGGGCGTCCCGGCCGGACGCGCCGCGTCGGAGCCGTACGGCAGTGGGACGAGGTAGCGGTGCAGGAGCGGGCCGACGGTACGCAGCCGCAGCCTGGTGGCCAGACGCGCCTCAGGCCTGTTCGGCTCCACCCAGGCGACGACACCCTCGTATCCGGCCTCCCGAGCCCAGTCCCGGACGGCGAACGCCGCGCCGAGCGCGGCCCCCGACCCTCGGAACCCGTCGTCGACGAAGACGCCCTTCAGCAGCAGGTGCCGGTGCCATCGCATGGCTCGGTGCACCGCCGCCGGCGTTCCGTCCGGGGTGAACATGCCCATCCAGCAGTAGTCCGCTTCGGCCGCCAGTTCTCGGCGGACGACGTCGGCGTCGACGTCCTCGAACGGGCAGAGCCGCAGAGCCGCGTCGACCTCTCCGGCGCGAAGGCGGCGTGCTGTCAGTCCCGATCCCGTACGCGGGCTCGCGAGGGGCGCGAGGGGCGCGACATCAATTTCCGCAGCCACTGCCACCGCCTCCTCCTACCCGGGCCAGGGCAAGGCGGGTGGCTCCCGGGGGCGCGATCGTGGGCATCGCCTCTGTTCTCGCCATCTTGCGCGCAGCCGCACGGCCGGCCATCAGGTTCATCATGAGTTGGGGGGTGACGAATCTGGAGTCCAGATCCTGGATGATCCAGCTGAACACGTCGAGATCGAAGGGATAGAAGACGGGGTAGAGCAATTGATCGTCGTCCGCCCCGAGTTGCCTCGCGAGGGCGGTCTCGGGCAACACCCGATAGCCGACGTGCATCACGAGTTCGTCGTCGCGGAGGTTCTCGTTGATGAAACGGGCACTGTTCCGGACCGATTCCCTGTTCTCGCCCGGTCCGCCGAACACGACGTTCACCTTCACCGGAAGGTCGTTCTTGCGGCTGCGCTCCAGGAACCGAGACACGTGCCGGCTCGAGAAGGACTTGCCGAGGTTGCGCATCATGGCGTCGTCGAGGCTGTCGGGCGACACCACGACGGCTTCCACTCCGCTGTCCTGGAGCATTTCGCCGAATTCGTCGTCGAAGGGTTTCGGCGTGAAGTACGCCGACCAGGTCAAGCCGTCCAGGGAGAGATCCTTGACGAGCTGGACGACTTCCTTCGCGAACCGCAGTTCGCTGTTGAAGATACCGTCCGTGAAGAAGATGCGTCTGAATCCCGCACGGTGGATACCCCGGATCTCGTCCGCCAGGACTTCCAGCGGCTTGAGGTCTCCGGCGTTGTCTCCTTCGATGTACGCGTACGGGCAGTACCCGCAGGTCTGGTAGCAGGTCTTCCGTCGGGTCTCCACGCCGATCATCGCCTGGTGCGCGTTCGTGTACGCCGCCATGAGCGAGGCCGGGTGGCGCAGGGTGTCGGTGAGGAATCCGCAGTGCCGCCTTCCCTGGAGGACGCCTCCTCTCCCCTTGAAGGACCGCGGGTTCGTCGCGATGTCGAGCATGACCTGCTCACCCGGGCCGATGACTCCCACGTCGAGCCCGAGCCGGCCGACGAGCGTGTCGCCGAACAGGCTGAACCCCGGCCCGCCCCCGACCAGCACCGGGTCGAGCCCACGCCGGTCGAGCTCGGCCCGCACGCGCTTCGCGAAGGAGACGTACTCGTCGACATGAGTGCTGCAGGTGATGTCGATGGGGTCGATGTTCCGGATGGTGAACCCGATGACATCCCATGCGTGACCGAGCCAGTCGAGGTCGGTCAGGCCGGCCGGCTCCGCAACGAAGTCCATGAGTCGCGTCACGTGGCCCGCGCGGTCCAGGGCGTCCTGGACACACCGGAGACCGATGGGGAATATCGGTTGGTTCCCGTCCATGGGAAGACTGGCCAGGTTGACCAGCAGCACGCGTGACATACAAAACCTCTTCACCCAGAGAGATGACCGGGGGCGCAAGGACGGCGGAGATGTCGGCTCTTGCGCCCCGGCCAGAGGGGCGAGTAGCGGCTCAGTCCTTACGGAGAATCACGTAGCCGCAGCGCGCCGGATTTCTGATTCAGCCGCAGGACGGCGTGGACATCGTGATGAGGAAGTCCGAGTCGACCAGGTCGAAGAGAAGCTCACAAGCCCGGTCGAAACGATCGGCGTCGACGAGCATGAGCGACTCCATGGACTCCTTCTCGATGACGATGCCGGCGTCGGCAAGCGTCTTGCGGGGCTTGTCCTTCAGAGCCGCGGCGAACGACTCGTCGGAACCGAGGCGCGCCACGAGGGCCTCCAGGGTCTGCGCCGCCTTCTCGGCTTCGGCGACCTGCTGGGCAGTGAACGAGGTTACAGCGGTCTGCGTCATTCCATTGCTCCTTATCGACATGCTTCAACAGCCGGATGTCGGCCAAGACGTCCCCGTGTTCAACAACTGCGGCCGTCTCTTTCGATGCATCGATCCTTGCCGACGGAGAAGGGCCGGACCAGAGGTCCGGCCTGGCACATTCCGCCCCTGACCGGTTCATGCCTGGGTCGGAATCCAGAGGTCGACGCGCTCGAAAAGCGGCCGGCTCCGGGCCTCGTGAGCAAAGGGACATGGCGCCGCGGTCGAGGCGTTCGCGTGACCTCCTGACAGGGACGGCGTCTGCCAGTAGCCTGTGTTCGTCATTCCGACCGGTTGTTGATATTTCGAACGCAAGGGAGGGGCGGTCGTGGGACGCCTCGTACCTGCCGTGACCCGGGCCCTGGACATCCTGGAGCTCTTCCTCGACGGGGACGGAACGGTCTCGACCCCCGAGATCGTGCGCCGGCTCCAGCTGCCGCGCACCACCGTGCACGAGCTGGTGAACACGCTGACCGCCCGCTCGTACCTGGTACCGGTCCCGGAGCAGGCCGGGCGCTACCGGCTCGGCGTCCGCCCGTACCAGCTCGGCAGCCGGTACGCCGAGCAGCTCGACCTCGCCGACGAGGGCCGGCAGGTCGCCCGCGCCGTCGCCGAGACCTGCGACGAGACCGTGCACGTGGCCATTCTGGAGGGCACGGACGTCATCTACATCGCCAAGGTGGACTCCACGCACGCCGTGCGCATGGTCTCCGCGGCCGGCCGCCGGCTGCCCGCGCACTGCACCTCCGTCGGCAAGATGCTGCTCGCCTCGCTCCCCGAGGAGGAGCTGGCGGCCCGCGTCCCCGACGGCGCCGAGCTGGTCGCGATGACCCCGAACAGCGTCACCGACCCCGCCGCGCTGCGCGCCGCGCTGGCCGACGTGCGGCGGCGCGGCGTCGCCCTGGAGAGCCGCGAGTCCAACCCGGACGTCAGCTGCGTGGCCGCCCCCGTGCGCGACCGCACGGGCCTGGTGGTCGCCGCCCTCTCGATCTCTGTGCCGATGATCCGCTGGAGCGAGGCCCGCCGCGCCGAGCTGGAGGAACTGGCCGTCAAGGGGGCCGCGGAGCTGTCCGAGCGGCTCGGCCACCGGGGTGCGGCGTGATCGAGGTCGCCGCCCGCCGGCCCTGATCGAGGAGGGCGCGGGCTTCCCCGACGGGCTCGCCGTCGACGCCGACGGCTGGGTGGGGGTGGCGCTGTGGGACGGCGGGGCGGTGCGCCGCTACACGCCGTCGGGGCGCTCGGCCGGGCCCTGACGCCGGCCCGTGCGCCGGCCCACGGCCTGCGCGTTCGGCGGGCCGGACCTGACCGGCCTGTACGTGACGACGGCGCGGACCGGCCTGGACCGCCCGCGCCCGCCGTCCGGCTCGCTGCTCGCCGTACCCGGAGCGGGGTCGTCGTCCCCGGAGCGGGACGGGGCCTGCCCCAGCCCCCTTCGGAGGCCGAGGCAGGCCCCGCGCCGCTACGCGCCGGCCCGCCGCTTGTTCCACACGTCGAAGCCGACCGCGGCCAGCAGCACCAGGCCCTTGATGACCTGCTGGAAGTCGCTGCCGATGCCCACCAGGTTCATGCCGTTGTTCAGTACGCCGAGCACCAGGCCGCCGATGATGGCGCCGAGCACCGTGCCGACGCCGCCGCTCATCGAGGCGCCTCCGATGAACGCGGCGGCGATGGCCTCCAGTTCGAAGTTGAGCCCGGCCTTCGGCGAGGCCGCGTTGAAGCGGGCCGCGAAGACCAGTCCGGCGAGCGCCGCCAGCATGCCCATGTTGAGGAAGACCAGGAAGGTGACCTTCCGGTCCCGTACACCGGACAGCTTCGCCGCCGGCAGGTTGCCCCCGATGGCGTACACATGGCGGCCGATGACCGCGTTGCGCATCAGATAGCCGAAGCCGACGAGCAGCACCGCCAGGATCAGCAGCACCACCGGCGCGCCCTTGTAGCTGGCCAGCAGCATCGTGAAGATCAGGATCGAGGCGGTCAGCGCGGCCAGCTTCACCGCGAACAGCCCGGCCGGCGGCACGTCGAGGGCGTACGCGCTCTGCCGGCGCCGGTTGCGGACCTCCTGGCGGATCACGACCCCGATCAGAAGGAAGCCGAGCACCAGGGTCAGGTTGTGGTAGTTCGTCGTCGGTCCGACCTCGGGCAGGAAGCCGTTGGCGAGCTGCTGCAGGCCCTCGGGGAACGGGCCGAGGGTCCGGCCTTCGAGGAAGACCTCGGTCAGTCCTCGGAAGACCAGCATCCCGGCGAGCGTGACGATGAACGACGGCATGCCCGCATAGGCGATCAGATACCCCTGCGCGGCCCCTGCGACCGCGCCGATGGCCAGGCAGAGGAGCCCCGCGACCGGCCACGGCAGGTCGTGCTGCACCATGAGGACGGCCGCCACGCCGCCGACGAACGCGGTGATCGAGCCGACCGAGAGGTCGATGTGCCCGGCCACGATGACGATCATCATGCCGATCGCGAGAATGAGGATGTAGCTGTTCTGCAGCACCAGGTTGGACACGTTGCGCGGCAGCAGCAGGTCGCCGCCGGTCCACACCGCGAACAGCGCCACGATGGCGCCGAGGGCGATCAGCATGCCGTACTGGCGCATGTTCCGGCGCATGCCGTCGAGCACCGGCCGGGCCGCTCCCCCGGACGGGCCGGACACCGGCTTCTCGGCCGTGACGTCAGCGCTCATGGTCGTTCTCCCTCGTCGCTTCCTTGGTCATGTGGCGCATCAGCACGTCCTGCGTCGCCTCCGAACGGGGCACCTCGCCGGTGAGCCGGCCGGCGGCCATGGTGTAGATCCGGTCGCACATGCCGAGCAGTTCGGGCAGTTCGGAGGAGATGACGATCACCGCCTTGCCCTCGGCGGCCAGCCGGTCGATCACCGTGTAGATCTCGTACTTGGCGCCGACGTCGATGCCCCGGGTCGGCTCGTCCAGGATCAGCACGTCCGGACCGGCGAAGATCCACTTGCTGAGGACGACCTTCTGCTGGTTGCCGCCGGAGAGCCGGCCCACCGGCTCGAAGACGGTGGGCGCCTTGATGTTCATGGAGGTGCGGAACCCCTCGGCGACCCGGCGCTCCTCGTGGGCGTCGACCACACCCCGCCGGGCGACCCTGCCGAGCGCGCTGAGCGAGATGTTCCGCCCGATGGTGTCGATGAGGTTGAGCCCGTAGTGCTTGCGGTCCTCGGTGACGTACGCGATGCCGTGCGCGACCGCCTCCGGGACGCTGCGGGTGCGGATCGCCGCACCGCCCTTGAGGACCGTGCCGCCCCCGTACCGCCCGTACGAGCGGCCGAAGACGCTCATCGCGAGCTCGGTGCGGCCCGCGCCCATGAGGCCCGCGATGCCGACGATCTCGCCGCGCCGGACCGACAGGGAGACCCCGTCGACGACCTTGCGCTGCCGGTCGATCGGGTGGAGCACGGTCCAGTCGCGGATCTCGAGGGCCGGGGCGGTACCCGGCTCCCCCGCGTACGGGGTGCGGTCCGGGAAGCGGTGGTCGAGGCCCCGGCCGATCATGCCGCTGATGATCCGGTCCTCGGTGGTGGCCGGGTCGGCCACGTCGAGGGTCTCGATGGTCCGGCCGTCGCGCAGGACGGTCACCGTGTCGGCGACCCGCCGGATCTCGCCCAGCTTGTGCGAGATGATGATCGAGGTGATCCCCTGCTCCTTCAACTCAAGTATCAGGTTGAGCAGTTGGGCACTGTCCTCGTCGTTGAGCGCGGCGGTCGGCTCGTCCAGGACGAGCAGCTTCACCTCCTTCGACAGCGCCTTGGCGATCTCCACGAGCTGCTGTTTGCCGACGCCGAGGTCCGCGACGCGGGTCTGCGGATGCTCGTCGAGGCCGACCCGGCGCATCAGCCGGGCCGCCTCCTCCAGCGTCTCGTTCCAACTGACGATGCCCCGCGTCGCCCGCTCGTTGCCGAGGAAGATGTTCTCGGCGATGGACAAGTACGGTATGAGCGCCAGCTCCTGATGGAGGATCACGATGCCGTGCCGCTCGCTCGCCCGGATGTCCCGGAAACGACAGACGGCGCCCTCGAAACGGATCTCCCCCTCATAACTGCCGTGCGGATGGACGCCGGAGAGGACCTTCATCAGGGTCGACTTGCCGGCGCCGTTCTCCCCGCAGAGGGCGTGGACCTCGCCCCGGCGGACCGTCAGCGTGACGTCCGACAGCGCCCGGACCCCGGGGAAGGTCTTGCCGATCGCACGCATCTCCAGGACGGGTCCCGTCATGGTCGCCCCTCCCCGCTACTTCAGGTCCGCGGCGGTGTAGTAGCCGCTGTCGACGAGGACCTGCTCGTAGTTGCCCCTGTCCACGCTCACCGGCTGGAGCAGGTAGGCGGGGACGACCTTGCTGCCGTTGTCGTACGCCTTCTCGTCGTTGACCTCCGGCTTCTTGTCGTGCAGCACCGCGTCGACCATGTTCGCGGCGACCTTCGCGAGCTCCCGGGTGTCCTTGTAGACGGTCTGGGTCTGCTCGCCCGCGATGATCGACTTCACCGAGGCGAGCTCGGCGTCCTGGCCGGTGACCACCGGCAGCGGCTTGTTCTTCGAGCCGTAGTCGTCGGACTTGAGCGCGGAGAGGATGCCGATGGAGATGCCGTCGTACGGCGAGAGCACCGCGTCCACCGCCTCGGTCTTGTACGCCGCGGTGAGGATGTCGTCCATCCGCCGCTGCGCGGTGCCGCCGTCCCAGCGCAGGGTGGTGACCTGGTTGAGCGCCGTCTGGCCTGAGCCGACCACCAGCTGCTTCTTCTCGATGTACGGGTTCAGCACGCTCATCGCGCCGTTGAAGAAGTACTTGGTGTTGTTGTCGTCGTTGGAGCCGGCGAACAGCTCGATGCGGAAGGGCCCCTTCTTCGAGCCGTCCTTCAGGCCGAGCTTCTCGACGATGTACGTGGCCTGGAGCTCGCCGACCTTCGCGTTGTCGAAGGAGGCGTAGTAGTCCACGTTCTTCGAGCCGAGGATCAGCCGGTCGTAGGCGATGACCGGGATGTCCGCGTCGGCTGCCTGCTGGAGGACGTTGTTCAGGGACTTGTTGTCGATCGCGGCGACGACGAGGGCCTTCACCCCCTGGGTGATCAGGTTCTCGATCTGGGCGACCTGCTGGTCGGGGTCGTCCTCGCCGAAGACCAGCTGCGTCCTGTACCCCTTCGCCTCCAGGCTCTTGACGACGTTCTCGCCGTCGGCGATCCACCGCTCGGAGGACTTCGTCGGCATGGCGATGCCGATGGTGGCACCCTCGGTGCCGCCGGAGCCTCCCTTTCCGCCGCCCTCGGCGTTCTGGCCACAGGCGGACAGGGTCAGGGCGAGACAGAAGGCTGCGGCCAGGGGGGTCACTGCGGCTCTGCGGTTGCGCATGGTGATCAGTCCTCGTTCTTCTCGTCGTCGAGAGCGGGCGATTCCGTGGCGGAGAAGCGGTTCAGGGGCCCCGGCAGCCGGGAGCCGAGCGGCGCCATCGCGCCGTCCGCGCCGTGCCGGGCGAGCAGGTCCAGGGCGAGGCGGCCCCGTCGCACCCGTTCCCGGGCGGTGTCCAGGGCGAGGGTCCGCAGATGGGTGCCATACGGATAGATCCCCGGCGCCTTGGACAGGCCGAACTTCAGGTAGAGCGGTGCGCCGCGCCGGATCAGCTCGGCGACCTCGTACATCCGCACATAGCCGCCGAGGTCGTCGGGGGCTTCGATGTACATGTCCATGGGGGCGGCGGAGACCCGCCGGATGCCGGTGAGGTGGTCCAGCGTCAGGTCGCTCGGCACGTTGACCGAGTCGGCGCCCAGCCGCTCGTACACCGCGTACGAGGCGGGGTTGACCGGGCCGATCAGCGCGGAGACCTTGAGCGTGGTGTCGGCCGGGAGGATCCCCATGAGCCGCGCCCGGTGCAGCGTCCACAGCACGCCCTCGTCGGCGACGAGCAGGCACTTCACGCCCAGCTCGGTGGCGCGTACGGCGTCCTCGACGCATCCGGCGACGGCGTCGTGACCGCGCGCCCGCGGTCCGGCCCCCCGCGAGTCGGCACGTACGGACGCCCCGGTGTCCCAGGTGCCGCGCGGGCCGGTGAACAGACAGAGCTCGACGGCCCGTTCGGTGGTCGCGGCGACCATCTCGGCGATCTCGGCGTCGGTCAGCATCCACACGCCGCTGCCCTGACTGATCCGGTGCACCGGTACGCCGAGCCGGTCGGCCTCCTCCAGGATCACGGCCAACACCTCGGGCCCCTCGCAGGAGGGGACCTCGGTGCGCCAGCGGCCGCCGCCGGGGAAGGTGTGCGGTGAGGCGTCGTCGGGGGAAGGGGCGGGCGCGCCCAGGCCGAGCGCGGCGAGCGCCTGTTCGGCGGGCCGGCGGGCGGTCGGGGCGGAGGCATCGGTCACGGACTGTCCTTCGTGTTCGAAATATCGGACATGGTTCGGAGGTGTGGGCACGGGCCGCCCTCGCCGGTACGGTGCCGAAGCGGGCCGGGTCGGGGCCCGCGGGCCCGGCTCGGTCTCGGGATCTGGATCTGGATCTGGATCTGGGCTTGGAAGCCGGGCTCGAGATCGGTCCCTTGCGGCCTACGGCCGCAGCAGCACCTTGCCCACCTTCGGGTCGCCGGCCCCCACGAGCGCCATGGCCTGCCCGAACTCGGAAAGCGGCAGCTCGTGCGTGACAAGCGGCAGCGGGTCGAGCAACCCGGCCGCGAACAGGCGTGTGGCGTGCGCCCAGGCGGCCGGCGGGGCGCCGAAGACGCTGTGCACGGTCAGCTGCCGGACGACCAGGCCGGCGGGATCGAGCTTCTCGGCGCCGGGCGCCGGGAGGCCGGTCAGGACCAGGCGTCCACCGCGTCGCAGCAGGCCGGCGGCGGTGCGGGCGGCGTCGGCGGAGCCTGCGGCCTCGATCACCACGTCGAAGTCGTCCGGGAGGCCTTGGTCGCGGGTGCGGAAGTCGGTGGCGCCGAGCCGCCGGGCGAGCCGCTCCCACTCGGTCCCCACGCCGACGACGAGCAGCCGCGCCGGCGAGGCCGCCGCGAGGAACCGCACCGCGAGCAGGCCGAGGGTGCCGGTGCCGACCACCGCGACCCGGTCACCGGGCCGGGCGCCCGCCCTGAGCGCCGCCGCCGCCACGCAGGCGGCGGGCTCCAGGAGGGCGGCCGCGGTCAGGTCGGCGTCGTCCGGCAGGACGTGCAGCAGCCGGGCCGGGAGGGTGAGGGCGGGGGCCATGGCACCGGGCCGGGTGAAGCCGGTCTCCTCGTACCCTGCGGTGCACAGGGTCGTCTCGCCCGCGTGGCAGCGGTCACAGATCTGACAGTTGCGGAAGCCCTCCCCGACCACCTTGCGGCCGGTCAGCGTCCCGGGCACGCCGTCGCCTACCCGCTCGACGGTCCCGGACCACTCGTGGCCGGGGACGAGGGGGTAACGGACGTATCCCTCGGGCCGGTTGCCCCGGTAGACCTCGCGATCGCTGCCGCACACCCCGACCGCGTGCACGGCCACCAGCGCCTCGCCCGGGCCGGGCTCGCGCGGCACGTGCGGGACGAGCCGGAACACGCCCGGCGCGTCGACGACGAGCGCCTCGCCGCTCACCGGGTTCCCTTCGGCCGGCGCCGCTCCCAGCCCTCGGACCACAGGTCGAACCGGGCCTGCTGCTGGGGGAACTCGGCCGCCGCGTCCACGTCGAGCTCGACACCGAGGCCGGGCGCGTCGGAGAGGTGGAAGCAGCCCGTCTCCGGGTCGACCTGCGGGGCGCCCTTGACCACCTTCTTGATGTCGGCGTCCGCGAAGTCGTTGAAGTGCTCCAGGACCTTGAAGTTGGGGGTGGTGAAGCCCACCTGGAGGGAGGCGGCGGTGAGGACCGGGCCGCCGACGTTGTGCGGGGCGACCATCATGTAGTGGGTCTCGGCGGTGGCGGCCAGCTTGCGGGTCTCCCAGATGCCGCCGATGTGGCCGACGTCCGGCTGGAGGATGTCCGCGGCCTGGTTCTCGAACAGCTCGCGGAACTCGATCCGGTCATGGATCCGCTCGCCGGTGGCGATCGGCATGTCCACCTTGTCGGCCACCTTCTTCAGGGCCTTGAGGTTCTCCGGCGGCACCGGCTCCTCCAGCCAGGCCGGCCGGAACGGCGCGAGGTCGTGGGCGAGGCGCACCGCGGTGGCGGGGGAGAAACGGCCGTGCATCTCCAGCATCAGCTCGGTGTCGGGTCCGATGGCGTCCCGCACCGCCTCGACGAGGGAGACCGCGTACCGGCTCCGCTCGTGGTCGAGCTCGTAGTGACCGTTGCCGAAGGGGTCGATCTTCAGGGCCCGGTAGCCGCGCTCGACCACGCCCCGGGCGGCCTTGTGGTACGCCTCCGGGGTGCGTTCGGTGGTGTACCAGCCGTTCGCGTACGCCTTCACCCGGTCGGTCACCTTCCCGCCGAGCAGCTGCCAGACCGGGACGCCGAGCGCCTTGCCCTTGATGTCCCAGCAGGCCATCTCCACGACCGCGATACCGGACATCACGATCTCCCCGGCCCGGCCGAAGTCCCCGTACTTCATGCGCCGTACGAGGTCCTCGACGGCGAACGGGTCCGAGCCGCGGACGTGGTTGATCTCGGCCTCGCGCAGGTAGCCGAGGAGCGCGTCGGTGTGGCCCAGCATCCGGGTCTCGCCGACCCCGGTGATCCCCTCGTCGGTATGGACCTGGACGTAGGTCAGGTTGCGCCACGGCGTCCCGACGACGTGCGTGCTGATTCCCGTGATCCGCACGGCGGTTGCTCCCTGCTGTTCGAGATTTCGTCCTGCGTTCGAAATTCTGGCGGTGACACTAGGGAGGTCGCGCGGGGGGCGTCAAGAGGTCGTACCGGACCGGCGTCCGGGCGGTCGGCCCACCAGGGCGCGAGGGCGTGAGGGGGCGAGGGCGCGAGGGCGCGAGGGCGCGAGGGCGCGAGGGCGCGAGGAGCCGGTCGGTGGCGGCGGACACGTGAACATGGACAGCCGAGTACGGATGAACGTGCCCACCCGCGGGCATGGCCAGGCGTCTTCTTGACCTGAAGCGTGATCGAGGTTTTAGCGTGTCGCCTACGTGATCATCTGGCGACGGGAGACACGCTCGTGATCCTCGTGACCGGAGCCACCGGAAACACAGGCAGTGCCCTGCTGAAGGAGCTGCACGCACGCGGTGTCGGGCCTCTGAGAGGGCTCACCCGTGATGCCGCACGGGCCGTCTTCCCCCACGGGGTCGAGGCCGTGGAGGGCGACTTCGCGGAGCCGGTGTCGTTGCGGCCCGCGCTGAAGGGGGTGCGCTCGCTGTTCCTCGTGTCGCGTCTGGGACCGGACGCCGACATCCTCGAAGCCGCCCGGCAGGCGGGCGTGGAGCACGTCGTGCCGGTGTCGTCCATCACCGTCCAGACCCACCCGCACCTCGGCCCCGCCGGCGAGAACCTGGCGGTGGAGCAACTGCTCAAGGAAACCGGCACGGCCTGGACGATCCTGCGGCCGACGCAGTTCGCGTCGAACGCCCTGACGTGGGCCGCGTCCATCCGTGGCCGCGAGACCGTCCGCGCGCCGTACGCCGAGACCGCGCTGCCGACCGTCCACCCCGCGGACATCGCATCGGTGGCACGCGTGGCACTGGCCGAGCCCGGCCACCACGGACGCACGTACGCCCTGACCGGGCCGGAGCCGGTGACCGCCCGACAGCAGGTCGAGGCCATCGCGGCAGTACTGGGCCGGGAGGTTCCCTTCGTCGAGATCAGCCGCCGGCAGGCCCACGCACGGATGGCCGCGGTCTTCGGGCCCGAGGCCGCGGACGCGGTGCTCGACGTCACGGGCGGAGACGTGAACCACGAGCTGAAGATGGTGCGCGACACGGTTTCCCGGATCACCGGAACGCCGGCCCGCCCGTTCCGGCAGTGGGCCTCGGAGAACGCCCACGCCTTCCGCTGAACCGCCTGGACCCGAGCACGTTCGTCCGCAACCTCGGTGACCGCATCGAGGAGGCCCGCGCCAACGGCCGGCTCGGCGAGGTCCAGCGACTTCGGATCGGCCTCGAAGCCGCCCGCACCAAGCTCTCCCGCGTCGGCCCGCCGTCAGCGCGCCGAGCGCAGACGGGCCAACTCGTCCACGATCGCCTTGCGCAGCGGGGCATGCCGGGGACCGAGTGCGAACTGCTCATCGGTCCATCTGTCGCGGGGATAGAGCCACACCGGCATGCCGACCAAGTCGGCCGGCTCCCACCCGAAACGCGGCCATACGTGCGCATGCAGGAACCCATCGGTGTTGCCCAGGATCTCCAGATTGACCCGCCGGAAGGTTGCGTCCGTGCGACGGGACACCCGCTCAACCGCCTCACCGAGCTGGTCCATGTCGGAGAGGAACGACAGCCGCCTGGCCTTGGGCAGATCCGACAGTCTCTCCACCTTCGGGTCGTCCACCAGGAGCACCGAATAGCCAGGCAGGAACTGCACATCACCGATCACCGCGAATCCTGCATCCAGCCGCCGCAGCACGGCCGGGTTCTCACCTCGCAGAGCACTTCCGATCCGGTCCGTCCGCCAGTCTTCGACCATGGCCAGAACCTATCCGATCGCGACGGCCCGACCCTCGGCCAGCGCCTCGGAGCACCGCGCCCGACCGGCACTTCGTCAGTTCGGAAAAGCCCGAGCCGTTCGTGCCGGTCCAGGAGGTCCGCCGCGCGGGGCTGAGCGAGCCCGGTTCCCACCAGGAGTCGTCATCACTGAAGGCCACGTACGGGGAGCGGGCCTGACGTGCGCCCAGGGTGCGGCCGGGTGCTCCGAGGTTGCTGCCGGGGGTCGGCACGATGGCCTGCGGGTGGTACGCGGCGACCGCTTCCGGCGTGCCGTCGGTCAACGCTTTGTCGACGACGGTCACCGGTGGCACCTCGGGGAGCGCGGTGAGTAGGTCGAGCGTGTGCAACAGCTGGTCACGGCGGTTGTGAGTGATCAGTACGACGGTGGTGCGGGCCTCGGCGCTCACGTGCGGGGGCCTCCGGGAGGTCGTGCGTACAGCATCGGGTCGGGTCACCTCCGCACGAACCGTCGTGACCGCCCGGGCTGGGCACGCAACGCTGGGTGGTGGAGCGAGCATTCGCCCACCTGCACTGGTTCCGCCGCCTGCGGATCCGCGGGAGAGGCGCGACGACGTCCACGAAGCCTTCCGCGCCCTCGGGGGCGCACTGGTCTGCCGGCGACGCCTGAACTTCCGGTAGGAGTTTCAAGACAGGCACGGCCAACGTTGACGGCCCGGTGGCCGGCCTCAGGCCGGCTTGCGCCACACGGAGACGTGCTTCGCGGAGTCCTGGGTGAACGGAGACCCGTCCCAGTCCGCGACACGACGTTCCAGCTCGAGCCCGGCGATCCGTGCCATCAGGTCGAGCTCCGCCGGCCAGGCGTACCGGTGCCGGGAGTTTTCGCGGCGGTAGCGCCCGTCGTCGCCGTCACGGGTGAAGTGGTGCGAGACGAGGATCTGCTCGACCAGGTCGAAGGTGTCGAAGCCGAGATGCTGCTCGGAGACGTCGAACGGCACCGCGACCTGGCCGGGCGGCAGGAACCGCAGCGGCGGCACGCCCAGCTCGATGACGAATCGGCCGCCGGGCTCCAGATGCCGTGCGGCGTTGCGGAAGCACTCGACCTGCTCGTTCTGCGTGAGCAGGTTCGTGATGGTGTTGTAGACGAGGTAGACCAGGGTGAACCCGCCGGGAACGACGGTGGTGGCCATGTCCCCGATGACTACCGGGAGGGTGTCCTCGTCGATCTTGCGCCGCAGCACCGCGGCCATGTGCTCGGACAGTTCGATGCCCACTACCGGCACGCCGCGTTCCCGGAGCGGGACTCCCACTCGTCCGGTTCCGATGGCGAACTCCAGTGCCCGGCCGTCTCCGGCGAGCTCGGCGAGGAAGGTGAGAGTCGGTTCGAGAACGGCAGCCGAGAACGCTTCGGTCTCCTCGGCGTCGTAGCGGTCGGCGGTCGCGCGGGTCCACAGCTCACTGCTCGTCACGGACGGCCACTTTGCCGGGTGCCGAGGGGCGCTGTCGACGCATTTACGTTCCCCTCGGCGCCGCGTGCACCGCCCACACTCGTCGTCGGCTTTCCACGGCTTCGGCCGAAGTGGGCGCTTCTGATCCGGTGCCCGGCCAGACCGCGATACGCGGCACCGGACCCGACCGTCCCGACATCGCCGCCGTAGGCAGGGTGGTTGTCACCGGGCCCGTTCCCTCAGTGCGGTGTGATCCTGCCGACGACCGGCAGATGATCGCTGCCGGTGGCGGGCAGCGTGCGGATGTGGCCGACGGTTGCCGAGCGGGCCATGACCTGGTCGATCCGGGCCAGCGGGAAGACGGCGGGGAAACTGAAGGCGAAGCCCCGCTCCGCCACGTTCATCCGTGAGGTCAGCGGGGCCAGCCCGCGGTCGTCGACGGTGCCGTTGAGGTCGCCCAACAGGATCACCGTCTTCACCTTCTCAGCCTCGACGGCCTTGCCCAGCAGGCCGGCGCTCTCGTCGCGCCAGGAGGATGCGAGGCCGCTCGCCCGGACGCGGACCGAGGGCAGATGCGCGACGTACACGGCGATCTCGCCACGCGGCGTGTGGGCCACGGCCCGCAGCCCGCGACTCCAGGGCCCGGCGAGTCCCCGCGGTTTGACGTCCAGCAGCCGGGCACCGGTCAGCGGATGCTTCGACCACAGCCCGACGGTGCCCCGGACCACGTGGTACGGGTGGGAGGGGGCGAGAGTCTTCTCGTAGACCGGCAGCGCGCGGGGCACCAGCTCCTGCAGCGCGATGAGATCGGGCCCGGCGTCAGCCAGGGCGAGGGCCGTGCCCGCGGGGTCGGGGTTCTCGTCGCTGACGTTGTGCTGCACCACGAGCAGGTCGTGCGCGCCGGGCTTTCCACCAGGCAGGAGCAGCCCGCTGAAGAGGTACGTCCAGACCGCCGTCGGCAGCAGCAGGGCCACCAGCGCGATGGCCGAACGGCGCAGCAGGGCCAGGCCGAACAGGACCACGACAGCCAGGCCGAGCCAAGGCAGGAACGCTTCCAGCAGACTGCCGAGGCGGCCCACGGAGTTGGGCAGCGCCCGGTGGAACGCCAGCAGTCCGGCCGTCAGCACGGCGAATGCGGCGGGGACCCGCCCCCTCGTCCCTACCGATCGGCCCCCCGCGTCGCCTCTCCCACCCGCACCGGGAACCCACTGTGCGGCCCGGCGTCGTGCCCACCGGGGCATCGCCGCCTTCGCCATCGACGTCGCACCGCTGTCCGCCTGCTCCACCCGTTTCCCATCCGCTCGGCCTCGTTCTCCAGGACGAGTCACCAGGTGAATCGGTTTCCGCTTCCGTCGGCTCGTGCCATGTTCCCGTGGAACGTTCCGGCACGGATCCTGGGCCGCCCCTGCCTCACGAAGCGGTGGCCTGGCCGCAAGGCGGGGGGCGGATGCGGGAGACCGTCGAAGCGTCGGCCTCGCACCGCACCGTTCCGGCTCGGGGAGGCTGTCACGCCGAGCCGCTCGCACCGAGGAGATCGCCGGAGATCGCCCCTCCCGGTCGGCCGCCCATGCGGCTCTGCCGCCGGGCGCCGTCCGCGTGGAGGACGCGGCCACCCTGGATGCCCGCCGTGGGGGAGGTCGGGAACGAATGGGGTGCCCGCCTCCAGGCCGGCGCGGGCGGCCGTCTCGGCCTCACCACGGCCGGCGAGGCGGGCACGGTTCTGGACCTAACCGATGAAGGCGTCGTGCTGCATGAGGATCACGTACTTCCGGGTCGGACGGTTCAGGTGTGGGGTTTGGCCACACTGATGTCGGCGAGGGCCGAGTCCTCATCGCGTTCGATGGCGAGGTCGCCGAGCGAGACGATGCCCACCGGACGGTCCTCGGCCATCACGGGCAGGCGGCGCAGGGCGTGGTCGCGCATGAGCTCCACCGCTCGGCCCACGTCCTCGTCGGGACCGACAGTGACGAGGTCGCCGCTGCACACCTCGCCCACGGTGCACCGGTCGGGGTCCTTGCCCTCGGCGAGCGCCCGGACGACCAGGTCGCGGTCGGTGACGAGACCGCGCAGCCGGCCGTCGTCCATGACCAGGACGTTGCCGATGTTCTCGTCGCGCATCCGGATCGCCGTGTCGTGGACAGTGGTCTCCTGACCGACGGTGACCAGGCTCTCGGTCATGATGTCGCGGATCTTCTGAGTCATGGCTGCTTCATCTCCGACAGTGAGGGTCGGGCGATACAAGGCTTGTCAGCGCGCCTGCCCGTCGCACCGCCGACAAAACACGGTCAGGCCCCACGGCTCGTTCGGCCGCTATCGGTCCCGGGCCGTAGGAGCCGTAGGAGCCATAGGGGCCAGAGCCGTAGGCCGAGAACGTCACCCCGGCCCCCGGCCGGTGCTCCGACGGGTTCTCCTTCCTGACCGGTGCCCTGCTCTCAGGCCGTCGGCGCTTCGGTCGCCATCGACGGTACGAACCAGTCACGAGCGGCTTCGATCACCTGCTGCAGTGCGTCCGGTTCCTCGAACAGGCGCCTGGCGCCCTTCACCACGTGGATCTTGTGCGGCGCGGACAGCCGCTCGGCGGCCTCCTGATTGAGCCGCAACACCGTGCCGTCGTTGCCGCCGACGATGAGCAGGACCGGTACGCGCACCCGTTCCAGCGCGTCGCCCGCCAGATCGGGCCGTCCGCCCCGGCTCACCACCGCGGACACCCGTTCGGGCCGCTCGGCGGCGGTCACCAGGGCCGCTGCCGCGCCCGTGTCGGCGCCGAAGAGTCCCACCGGTGCTCCGCTCGTGTCCGGCTGTTCCCCGAGCCAGTCGATCGCGGCGGTCAGGCGCCTGGCGAGCAACGGGATGTCGAAGCGGTGCTCGACCGTCAGCGCGTCCTCGCGTTCCTCCCGTTCGGTCAGCAGGTCCAGCAGCAAGGTGCCGAGCCCCGCGTGGTGCAGGGAGGCGGCGACCGCGCGGTTGCGCGGACTGTGCCGTGAACTGCCGCTGCCGTGGGCGAACAGCACCACGGCCCGAACGGGTCCCGGAACCACCAGATCGCCGGTGAGTGCCGTGCCGTCCGCGGGAACCGTCACCATCCTGGAGATCATTTCGAGGTCATCTCCCCTGTTGCTCGGCTTGTTGGGCGGGAGGGCGAATCCGCACCCGCGGCGGATTCGCCGATGTTTCCGGCGAGGCCGACCGGGTGAAGTCGCGCGGCTCCGGGGGCTGTCCCTGCGGATGCCGTGGCGACCGGGCAAGGGCGTAAGAGAGCTCAGGCGGTGCCGGCGCTGCCTGCGAACAGTGTCCGGGACAGCTCGGGTCCGACGGACTCGCGGAGCTTGTCCGTCATCCGGCCTTCGACGGCCTCGCCGACGACTTCCCTCACACAGCGCGCCTCCTGCGCGGCTTTCCGGGGGTCCTCACCCGCTCGCTGTGCGACACGGTCGTAGAACTCGTCCGCCTCCATCCTCACTCCGGTGGTCGGCCGGTCGGGGGCGGTGGTGACCCTGCGCAGGTGCTCGCCGTCCCCCGTCGGCAGCCGGGCGGCCAGGTTGTCGGCGAGCCCTGCCGGAATGCGTTCGGCGATCGTCTCCAGGGTGGCCCTGGTGGCGGTCTCGGCCTCGCCGCGGCTGCCCAGACGGGCGCGGGCCTGCACCTGGCCGATCAGGTGGTCGTGATCCATGACGTTCTCCCCTGGTGGTTGTCGGCGTGCGGGGCGGTCGGTTCCGCGAGGGGCCGCAGGTTCGTGCGTCCGGGTGCGGCGTGGCGGAACCGACCGCGGTGACTCGCCGGTCCTACCGGCCCGGCTTGGCCTCGTAGCGCGGCCCCAGGTCGGGGTGTCACCTCCGCCCACCGCGCTGACCAGGCCGTGGACGCTCGACAGATCGTGCAGGAGCGTCCGTGTCTCGCTCGTGGAAAGCCCGGCGGCCCGTGCCACGTCGTCCGGGTGGCCGCCGGCGCCCCGGTCGCTCTGCATCCGGGTCACCGCTCGGAGGAGCTGCTCGTGGGCGGCGGTGCAGCCGGACCGGCCACGGCCCGCGAAGGACGGCCGGCCGCCTGGTTCGGCCGTCGCCGCGCCACCGGTGCGCGGCGGCGTGGTCCCCGCGTGGCGCTGCTTGTCGGCCTCCCGGGTGCTCGTCTTCTCCTCGTGCGTGAGGGTGCTGCGATCCGGCTGGTGCCCGCGCTGCTTCGACACTCCGGTCGTCGCGCCGAGTGGCTGGGCGACTCGCCGGCGCGACGGGCTTCCTCGGCCGCCGCACGCCGCTGGTCCTCGTCTCCTTCCCTCTTCTCGCGCACCATCGCGGTTCCTCCTTCCCGCGCCTCCCGCGCCCTACGACAGCCTCCGGGCGGTGGTCGGCCCGCGAGCGGAGGCTGTCGGGCGCCGATTCGCTACTCCTGCGAGCCGTCCGGATCGGTGTCCCCGAGCGGAGCTTCCCGCATCGGGGATCCGGGCTCTGCGGACTGGTCCTTCTTGCCTGGCTCTCCCTGGTTCTTCCGTTCCGCGGGCGAGGTCCTTCCGGGGCCGGTCACCGCCTCGTCCACCGCGTCTGTCCTGTGCCGGCTCTCCTCCGGCACGGTCATGAGCGCACCACCTTCGTTCCTCCCCCCGCCCGTACCCGCCGACGGCTCCGTCATCGCTCCGGCGGGCGGCCGGTTGCCCTGTGGGTGCGGCCTGGTCCCTTCGCGGCGCCGACGTCTTCGTCCCCGGTGCTCCTGTCCGCCATGTCGTCGGCACGACATGACCACGATCATGGGCCGAGAGGGCATGCCCGCTCCCCCGTGGGGAAGGCGCCGGGCTGTGGGAACGCCGGGGTGCGGTGTGTCCTGGCCGATGTTGGGAGGCCGACATGGCTCGGTCGGTGGGTATCGACCTGGGAACGACGAATTCGGTGGTGGCTGTGCTGGAAGGCGGCGAGCCGACCGTCATCGCGAACGCGGAGGGTGCGCGGACCACACCGTCCGTGGTCGCCTTCGCCAAGGGCGGTGAGGTTCTCGTCGGCGAACTGGCCAAGCGGCAGGCGGTGACCAACGTGGACCGGACCGCCCGGTCGGTCAAGCGGCACATGGGCGAGACGGAGTGGCGGTTCCCCGCCGACGGCCACGTCGACGGCCGGCGCTACACCGCGCAGGAGATCTCGGCCCGGGTGCTCCAGAAACTGAAGCGGGACGCCGAGGCGTACCTGGGCGAGGACGTCACGGACGCGGTGGTCACCGTCCCCGCGTACTTCAACGACTCCCAGCGCACGGCCACGAAGGAGGCCGGTGAGATCGCCGGGCTCAAGGTGCTGCGCATCGTGAACGAGCCGACCGCCGCCGCGTTGGCGTACGGCCTGGACAAGGAGAGCGACCAGACGATCCTCGTCTTCGACCTCGGTGGCGGCACCTTCGACGTGTCCCTGCTCGAGATCGGCGAGGGCGTGGTCGAGGTGAAGGCCACCAACGGGGACACGCATCTCGGTGGTGACGACTGGGACCAGCGGGTCGCGGACCATCTGGCCACCCGGTTCAAGAACGGGTACGGCATCGATCTGTCGAAGGACAGGATGGCGGTGCAGCGGCTGCGCGAGGCGGCCGAGAAGGCGAAGATCGAACTGTCCTCGGCCTCGGAGACGACGATCAACCTGCCCTACATCACGGCCTCCGCAGAAGGCCCGCTGCACCTGGAGGAGAAGCTCAGCCGGGCACAGTTCGAGAAGATGACGGAAGACCTCCTCGAGCGCTGCAGGACCCCCTTCCACCAGGCGGTGAACGACGCAGGGGTCAAGGTCGCGGACATCGACCACGTCATCCTGGTCGGCGGCTCCACCCGGATGCCGGCCGTGACGGACCTGGTCAAGTCCCTCACCGGCAAGGACCCGCACAAGGGCGTCAACCCGGACGAGGTCGTCGCCATCGGCGCCGCGCTCCAGGCCGGTGTCCTCAAGGGTGAGGTCAAGGACGTCCTGCTCCTCGACGTGACCCCGCTGTCCCTCGGCATCGAGACCAAGGGAGGGATCATGACCAAGCTCATCGAGCGCAACACCACGATCCCCACGCGCCGTTCGGAGGTCTTCACCACCGCGGAGGACAACCAGCCCTCGGTGACGGTGCAGGTCTACCAGGGCGAGCGCGAGATCGCGGCGTACAACAAGAAGCTCGGCATGTTCGAGCTGACCGGTCTGCCGCCGGCCCCGCGTGGCGTCCCGCAGATCGAGGTCGCCTTCGACATCGACGCCAACGGCATCATGCACGTGACCGCGAAGGACCTGGGCACGGGCAAGGAGCAGAAGATGACCGTCACCGGCGGCTCCTCGCTGCCGAAGGACGACATCGAACAGATGATCCGCGAGGCGGAACGGCACGCGGAGGAGGACCGTGCCCGGAAGGAGGCGGCGGAGACCCGCAACCAGGGCGAGCAGCTCGCCTACCAGACCGAGAAGCTGCTGCGGGACAACGAGGACAAGATCCCCGGTGACGTCGGATCCGAGGTCGGGACCGTGCTCGCCGAGCTGAAGGAGAAGCTCAAGGGCGAGGACACCGCCGGGATCCGCACCGCCGTCGAGCGGCTGAACGCGGCCGCTCAGAAGATCGGCACGGCGATGTACGCCCGGTCTCAGGAGCCCCAGGCCGGGGCTGGTCCCACCGCCGGCGGCGAGGGACGCGGCGATGAGGACATCGTCGACGCCGAGATCGTCGACGAGGACAAGCGGGAAGGCGAGGGCAGGTAGGACCAACGCCAAGCCGGATAGAGGCAGTTCAACGGCAAGTCCGAGGTGCGAGGCGATGCAGCCATGACCGACAAGAAGATCATCACGGTGTTCGGGGCCACCGGCCGCCAGGGTGGCGGCCTCGTCAGGGCGGCCCTGGCCGAACGGGAACCGGCCTTCACGATCCGCGCCGTCACCCGGAACCCGAACTCGGACAGGGCACAGGAACTGAAGCGACTGGGCGCCGACGTCGTACAGGCCGACATGGACGACGAGGCGAGCCTCGCACCGGCCTTCGAGCACGCGTACGGCGCCTTCCTCGTCACCAACTTCTGGGAGCACCTGTCCGGGGAGCGGGAGAAGGCCCAGGCCGGGGCGCTCGCGCGGGCCGCCTCCCACGCGGGCGTGCAGCACGCGGTCTGGTCCACGCTGGAGGACACACGGGAATGCGTCCCGCTCGACGACGACCGCATGCCCACACTCCAGGAGCACTACAAGGTGTCCCACTTCGACGCGAAGGCGGAAGCGGACCGGCACTTCCTCGACGAAGGCGTCCCGACCACGTTCCTGCGCACCACGTTCTTCTGGGAGAACCTCCTCGGGACCTTCGCCCCGCAGCGCGGCCCGGACGGGGTCCTCCGACTGACCTTCCCGATGGGCGAGAGCCGGCTCGCCGGACTCGCCGTGGACGACGTGGGCAAAACCGCGCTGGCCGTCCTGCGCCGCGGCCCCGACTTCATCGCCGCCACGATCAGCATCGCGGGTGAGCACCTCAAGGTCGCCGACATGGCCACCGCGCTCACGGACGCGCTCGACGAGCCGGTGCGGTACCGGCCCCTCACACCGGACGAATGGCGAGCGCAGGGTTTCCCCGGCGCCGACGAGTCGGGAAACATGTTCCAGTACTACGCGGAATGCGAGCAGCGCTTCACCGCGGCCCGGGACGTCACCGCCGTACGCGACCTCAACCCCGCCCTCCAGGACTTCACCACCTGGCTCGCCGCCCACCACGACGAACTCCGCACCGCCTGGGCATGACCGGGGACCGTACGACGGAACTCCTCACACCCAAGGCACCCGCGCAAGGTCCCCGCACCCGCCGCGAACGACGCACCGATCTCCACCAGGGCCTGCTCGAACCGGCCTGCAGCCCCGTACGCCTCCACCGGCCACGAACCTCGTTCCAGGTGCACTGATCACGAGCGTCGTCGACGCTGCCTGGTCTGGATCATGGCGAAGACCTCCGGTGTGGTGGAGGTGTCCAGGCTCCACACCGCACACGGAGGTCTTCGTGTCCCACCGTCATGCCCGGCTGACCGTTCGTCGGGCAGGCGGACCGAGGGCGACACGGGTCTCGCCGACCGTCCCAGCCGGCCCCGCACCGCACGTCGCCGGCGGTCGAGAGCCGGGTCTGCCGGCTGCGGACCGAACGCGAACTCGGCCCGGCACGGATCGGCCCGGTCCGCGGCCTGCCCGACGAACGCCAGCACACCGCCATCGCCTTCCGGCAACGCGCGAACGCCTTCCTCGCCGACCACGGCATCACCGTCGAACGCGTCCTGTGTGCCTTCCAGTCGGAAAGGAGCTGCTCGGCCCAGTAGGCGTTCCGGCGTGGGGGCACGCGGTGCTCGACGAGCTGCTGCATGCTCCGCTCCCGCGGCCGACCGGTGGCAAGCGCGTCCACGGCCGCGAGGGACACGTTCGGCGGCAGCCTGTCGCCGAACGCGGTCCGGCCCCCGGGGCAGCAGGTCCCGGGCGGCCTGCACCCGATCGCGGCCCTGCTTCAGGCATCGGGGCTTGCTTGTCGCGGGCGCAACGGAGCCGCTCTCCCCCGACCCTCTCCTCCTTCACCCTCTCCTCCTTCACGGCGTCGCGCGCGTGGTGACGGACTGGTCGACGGCGGTGGTGGTCAGGGGCTGACGATCAGCCACGGCATCAGGACGGCGTCGTGCCGGTAGACGACGGAGATACCGCGGCCATCGGTCTGCTCGGGGAGGACTTCGACGGCGAGGATGTCGGTGCCCGGCGGTAGCCGGCCCCGGCCGGGGTCTTCCTCGAGGGAGCGCCACCTGGTCCTCCTGCTCCTCGGCAGGTGCGGACCGGCCGGCTTCTGCCGGGTCACCGCCCGCTCTGCGACCACGTGCCCCTGAGATGACATCAGCTCTGAGCCGGCCCTCCTCGCTCACCGGACACGTACGCCCGCAAGCCCGTCCGGCGACCGAGGTCAGGAAGCGGGAAGGAGCGCCACTCATGGGCGTACGCGGGCGGGCTTTGCCCCTTCGGGACCAGGACGGCGACCGGCTGCCGGAGCGCCATGGCCGCCAGGGCGCCCGGCGTGATGCTGCCGTCATGGCCACCGGGCTGGCGCGAGGCGCACCCGGTCCGGAACGCGATCCGGATCGCTTCCTCACCGCTGATCACACACGGTGGGCGCACGCCCCGGGCATGCAGCTCGGAGGCGATCCGGGTGAGCTCGACGGTGTCGCGTCGTACCCGGTCGGCCACTCCGTCGACCAGGAGGTACTGGATCGCCAGATGGGCGACGGCTGCGGCGGCCACGGCCGCGGCGACGAGAACGGTCGCGGTGCGGCGCAGGCGCGGCCAGGGACCCCACGCCCGGATCAGGCACTGCGCCACGGGCAGGGCAAGGAGCGCGTACGCGGGCAGCAGGAAGCGGGGTGCCGCGTACCCGACGGTGAAGAGGTACGGCGCCGCCAGCGCCGCTCCCACCACCGTGGCCAGGACGACGGGAGTACGGAGACCGGCCCGGACGGCGGCCCACACGCCGCCCGCCACCAGCAGGGGCAGCGCGAAGAACCAGAGGGCCGCGGCGGGGTAGCGCCACGGCACGTCGCAGGGCCGGCACAGCGTACGGCCGCCGAGGGCGCGCGCGTGGTCGTCGACGGAGAAGTACCAGCCCAGGTGGCCCTGGATCTCGCTGGCGCGCCGCAGCCGGGCGGTGAGGCCGTCGTAGTGGACGTACGCCTCGACGACCCACTCGGCGCAGCCGACGGCCACGCCGGCTGCCGCCACGACGACCAGCAGGGCCCGGCGGCGGGTTCCCGACGGCCCCCGCATCACCAGGGCCGCCACGGCGAGCGCCAGTGCCAGCCACACCGCGTCGGTCGGCCGCATCAGCGCGGCGAACGCCACCGCGGCGCCCATGCCGATCAGCGCCCGGTGGTCCCCGGTGTCCCGCGCGGCCCGCAGGAAGCAGCCCACCGCGGCGAGGGCCGCGTAGGCGACCCAGAGGTTGGGCATCGTCTGCGAGGCGTAGAACAGGGTGACCCACAGGCTCGCGAACAGCGCCCCGGCGACGGCGAGCACGGGAGCGGGCAGCAGCCGCCGCCACACCCACAGCGCGAGGAACAGACCGCATCCGGCCAGCGCGGCCAGGTACCCGCGGAGCGCCGGAGTCGAGGGGGTCAGCGCCGTGACGGGAGCGACGAGATGACTGATGCCCCGGGCGCGGGGCGCGCTGAAGAAGGCCGCCGGCGCCTGCGGGCTCACCTGGCTGACGTACACGGTCTCGTCCCAGCCGAGTCCGAGACCGGGCGCGACCAGGACGAGGTGGATGAGGACGAAGGCGGCGGCGACGGCCGCCAGCAGAGGCAGCGGACGCGCGGCCGCCTCGGCGACGGCCCGGACGGCGGAGCCGCGCTCGCGCACCTCGCCCGCCTCGTCCGGCACGGGGGCGTCCGGCGCGCCGGGGGTGATGAAGCGTGTCTTGTCCATGGCCCGGCCTTGCTCGGGGAACGGCGGTTTCCGGCCACTCTGACCCCCATCGCCGGTGTGCGCGAGGTGCTGGCCCTGTCACGCGGGCACTCGGACGAACGCTTCTCACGTACGAGTGAGACGGCGTGGCGGGACCGACCCCCATGGTTGGCGTCCTTGGCGCCCTTGGCGTCCGAGGGGAGGAGGGAACGCGGCGAAGGCCACCGTCGGCACGGAGGCCGCCATGTCCGCAGGGCGCACCCGGTCGGCCGGTCCCATGCCGGCCCTACGCCGCACACAGCCGCAGGAATACTCCTCCGGCCTGGCGCGGTGCGGGGGTGGGGGCCGTCGTCGGCCGTCCGGCCCGCTCGGCCCGGGCCCGCAGGACCGCGGTGGAACGGACTATTTCGGCGGCTTGGCGCTGCTGGGTGTGGACGTCCTCCAGCGATGTCGGCACCTCGCCCTCCAGACCCTGCTCGACGGCGGCGGCGAGGGCCGGGGCCTCCTGGCGGGTCGGAGCGAGCGCGCGGTGGGCTCTTCGTCGAGAGGGGGATCGGTCATGCGGCGATCTTCTCGGGCCGTTCGACGAGCCGGTCACGCTCGAAGTGGGCGCCGGACCGGACCAGGGCGACGAGCCGGTGCGGGGGTGAAGTCTCCGGACGACAGACCGTGCAGGCAGAGCAGCGGCCGAGAGTCGGGGGCGCTGAGGCACGCCGCGCGGTTCCCTCGTCCATCTGTCAGGACCCGGCGGCCCCGTCATCCGGCGTCCTGGAGGACGACCACGAAGTCCCCGCGTGGTCGGCCGGTCGAAGAGACCAATCGCAACCCCGACGAGCCGGGTGGGGACCATGACGAACACGCCGACAGCGCCTGACCCGGCATTGATCCCTCGTTCTCGTGAAACGGAGTCAGCCCGACCGGGTCACCGGCTCGATGGCGGACGGGGAGCGGGAGCTGTACATGCCGGTGAGCCGCCGTGGTGAGACAGTGGAGCAGGGGGCCACCGTGCTCGAACCGGAGGCGCTGCCGATGGACACCGTTCTGGTCACGGGCGGTACGGGGCATCTGGGACGGAGCGTGGTCGCGCGGCTGAAGCCGTCGCACCGGGTGCGCGTACTCGCCCGTTCACCGGGATCGGATCCCGATGTGGAGTGGATCCGAGGAGACCTCGCTACCGGCGAGGGGATCACGGCGGCGGTGTCCGGGGCCCAGGTGGTCGTTCACGCAGCAACGCTCTCCCCCGCCGCCAGGCGCGGTTTCCTCCTGCCCGTCGACTTCTGGCGCAGCCCGCCGGAGGTCGATGTCGACGGGACCCGCCGACTGCTCGACGCGGCTGTCCGGGCCGAGGTGGCCCACTTCGCCTACGTGTCCATCGTCGGCGTCGACCGGGCCCGTATCCCGTACATGCGCGTCAAACACACCGCCGAGGAGCTGGTACGCACCGGGCAGGTGCCTTGGTCGATCCTCCGGGCCACCCAGTTCCACTGGCTGACCGACCGGATGCTGGGCAAGGCGGCCCGGCTGCCCGTGGTGCCGTTGCCCACCGATCTGCGGACCCAGCCGGTGGACTCGCGCGACTTCGCGGGCCACCTGGTCGGACGCCTCGCCGAAGGTCCCGGCGGGCAGTGCGTGGACTTCGGAGGGCCGGAGGTGCTCACGCTGGGCGAACTCCTCGCGACGTGGCAGCAGATCCGCGGCAGGCAGCGACAGCTGCTGCGTATCCCGGTACCGTCCGCGGTCGAGCGGGCGGCCCACGACCTGACCTGCCCCGACGGCAAGCGGGGCACCATCACCTGGGCCGAGTGGCTACGCACCCACCCGCCGGAGTGAGCGACTGGTGGGGGGATGCCGCGGTGGGGGCGTGCAGACAGCACGTGGCCTGCCCGGCCCCGGAGCGGCGCGCGCCTAGGATCACCGGGACGGGGACGGCGGACGGGACACGGGAGAGACGGCGGACATGGCGGACGAGCGCGTGTACCTGGTGACCGGGGGCGGAACGGGTATCGGGGCCGCGACCGCGCGGTCGTTGGCCCGGGCGGGCCACAAGGTGGCGGTGTCCGGGCGCCGCCCCGAGCCGCTGCAGCTGGTCGCCGAGGAGATCGGCGCCCTGCCCGTACCGTCGGACATCGGGGACCCCGCCGCCGTGGCCTCGCTCGTCGAGACGGTCGTCGGCACGTACGGGCGGCTCGACGGTCTGGTGCTCAACGCCGGCATCGGGCGGGGCGGTGGGGTGGGCGAGGTGACCCTGGAGGACTGGGACGAGGTCATGCGGACCAACCTCACCGGTCCGTTCCTGCTGCTGCGCGCCGCGCTCCCGCATCTGCTCGACGCCCGCGGCGCGGTGGTCGCGGTGGCCTCGGTGTCCGCCCTGCGCAACGGCGTCGGGAACGCCGCCTACGCCACCTCCAAAGCCGCGCTGCTCCAGCTGTGCCGCTCGCTCGCGGTCGACTACGGGGGCGCGGGGCTGCGCGCCAACACCGTGTGCCCGAGTTGGGTGCGCACCGACATGGCCGACCGCCGAATGAACCGGTTCGCCGACGAGGCGGGCCTGGAAGGGAACGGCCTGGAAGCGGCGTACGAGGAGGTGACCCGGGTCCTGCCCGCCGGGCGGCCCGGTGAGCCGCACGAGGTCGCGGAGGCCGTCGCCTGGCTGCTGTCGCCCGCCGCCTCGTTCGTGAACGGCGCGACGCTCACCGTCGACGGCGGCGCGACCGCGCTCGACCCGGGCACCCTCGGCTTCGAGTTCCGGCTGGAGCCACGCGCCCCGCGGGTCTGACCGGCAGTCACGGCCGAAATGACCGGCCACGTTCCACCGACCGGCCACCCCGCACGGACGGGACGGTCACGGTCATCCCGCACGGTCGGGACGACCAGCGGCGCGCCGCTGGTGGCGGGGGACCGAACAACCGCCGCGCCCATCGACGCCGTCGCCGCGAGGGCGTCGGCACGCTCGGGAGCGAGCCACAGGGCCCGAACCTCGGCGCAGATCCAGCAGACGCCGCTGACCGGCACTCTTCATCGCGTCGGCGCGCGAACACCCTGACCGGTGATGGCCGACGCTTCGACATGCGCTTCACCACACGCGGGTGAACCATGGAGAGAGGTCGCGCGTGCGGCAGCCGCAGACGAGGGAGAAGTCAGGCAGCTGTTCCGGCTCCGATCTCCAGAGGTGGCGAGCGTGGACGTTTTCGATGCCGTCGTCGTCGGTTCGGGTTTCGGCGGATCCGTGACGACGTTTCGCCTGGCCGAGGCCGGCCTGAGCGTATGCGTCCTCGAAAGAGGGAAGCCGTTCCCGCCCGGGTCCTTTCCCCGCAGCCCCCACGAGGCGGCCAAGAACTTCTGGGACCCGGATTCCCGGTTGTACGGGATGTACGACATGTGGAGCTTCTCGAAGATGGACGCGCTCGTGTCCAGTGGGCTGGGCGGCGGGTCGTTGATCTACGCGAACGTCCTGATCCGCAAGCCGGAGAGCTGGTTCGTGCACGAGGCGTTCGACGGCGGCTACGAGAACTGGCCCGTCACCTATGAGGACCTCGATCCGCACTACCGCTCCGTCGAGACCACGCTGGGCGCGCAAGAATACCCCTTCGACGTGGAGCCCTACCGGAGCACGCCCAAGACCCTCGCCATGCGCCGGGCGGCCGAGCGGCTGGGTCTTCCGTGGGAACTTCCGCTGCTGGCCGTCTCCTTCGGGGACCCCCCGGTGCCCGGCGCCCCTCTCGACGGCGGCGAGGACAATCTGCACCACAGCCCGCGCTATGCGTGCAGGCTGGTCGGCGAATGCGACCTGGGCTGCAACTTCGGCAGCAAGAACAGTCTGGACTTCACCTACCTCAGCGCCGCGCACCGGCTCGGGGCTGACATCCGGACCCTCTGCGAGGTCCGCTCGTTCGAACCGGTCCGAGAGGGCTTCCAGGTCTCGTACATCGAGCACCGCGCAGCCGGGGACGAGGATCCGTCGGCTCCTCCCGTACGGCGGACCATCAGGGCCAGGCGGCTGGTCCTCTCCGCCGGCACGCTCGGCACGACCTATCTGCTGTTGCGGAACCGCAGCGCCTTCCCCGCGCTCAGCCCGGCCCTTGGCACGCGTTTCTCCGGGAACGGGGACTTCCTCGGGCTGGTGCTCAAATCCCGGGAGAGGCGTCAGGACCGGTCCGAGGAAGGGGAAGCGGTGCCGCACCTGATGGAGCCGAGTTTCGGACCGGTCATCACGAGTGCGATGCGGGTGGACCGCAAGGGAAGCGGCGAGAGGGACCGGGGGTTCTACATCGAGGACGCCGGGTACCCGGAATTCCTCAACTGGCTCGTCGAGCACAACGTCCTCACGATGTCCAACCGCGTCGGGAGATTCCTGCTGCGTCGAGGGTGGTCGCAGCTGACCGGTACCGCACGCAGCCGTGTGGGACGACAGCTCGGTGACGCCATGGGCAAGGGGCTGTTCACCGCGACGTCCCTGCCGCTGCTCGGCATGGGAAGGGACGTCCCCAACGGCCGGATGTTCCTCCGGGACGGGCATCTGGACCTCGACTGGAAACTGGCCGCGTCCGATCAGTACTTCGACCAGATGAACGCGACCATGGAGCGCGTGTCGCGCAGTCTCGGCGGACGCTACGCGGCGAATCCCCTGTGGTTGCTCAACCGCCTCATCACCGTGCATCCCGTGGGTGGCGCTCCGATGGGGCACACCGCGAGGGAAGGCGTGGTGGACTCCTTCGGCCGCGTGTACGGCTACCCGGGACTGTCGATCGCCGACGGCTCGGTACTGCCCGGCCCCGTCGGCCCGAACCCCTCGCTCACCATCGCCGCGCTGGCCGACCGGTCGGCCCTTCGCATCGTCGAGGACCACCGGCAGAACTCTGAGAGCGCCTCATGACGACCGGACAGGGCACCACGCCCCGCAGCGGATCCCCGCGCAGGTCTCTCCTCCTCGCCGGCGGCGGGCTGAAGGTCGCCTACCAGGCCGGCGTCCTCCAGGTCCTGCTCGACGAGGCCGAGTTGACGTTCGACCACGCCGACGGCGCCAGTGGAGGCGTGTTCAACCTCGCGATGTACTGCCAGGGGATGTCCGGGCGCGAGATCGCCGACAACTGGCGCACGCTCTCTCCGCTGAAGGGCGTCACCCCGAACTGGCGCGAGCTGCCGAAGGGGCCCTACGCCCGTTCCCTCTTCACCCTGGACGGCTACCGGCGTCGCGTCTTCCCGGACTGGGGGCTGGACTGGGAGCGGATACGGGCCACCGACCGTGAAGCCACCTTCAACCTCTACAACTTCAGCGCCAACGAGCTGGAGCCGGTGACCGCCGACCGCATGGACGAGGACCGGTTCTGTGCCGGGGTGGCGCTGCCCATGTGGTTCCCTCCGGTCGTCATCGACGGGCAGACGTACATCGACCCGGTCTATCTGACCGACGCGAACGTCGAGGAGGCGATCCGGCGGGGCTGCGACGAACTGTGGATCATCTGGACGGTCAGCCGAAGGCACCGCTGGCGCAACGGCTTCGTGGCCAACTACTTCCACATCATCGAGACGACGGCCAACGGCGGACTGCAACACTGGCTGCGCCGGATCGAGGCCAGCAACGCCGCCATCCGCAACGGGGAGGAGGGAGAGTTCGGGCGCCCGATCGAGGTCCGGCTGCTGAGCGGCGAGGTGCCCCTGAACTACCTCATCAACTTCAGCCGGGACCGTTTCGCCCAGGCCGTGGAACTCGGAGTCCGGCATGCGCGCCGCTGGTGCACGGACCAGGGGATCTCCTGGAAGCCCGGAGTGCCTCCTGGCCGCCCCGACGACCCGACCCGCATGCGCTTCACCGAACGCATGGTCGGCCGTGTCGTCTTCGGGGAGGACGACGCCGGGCAGGCGGCCTCGTCGGCGGGCGGCGCCGCCGCCGACATCGCCCTGCACCTGACCGTCGACATCAGGGGGATGGACCGCTTCCTCTCCGGTCCCGAGCACGAGGCCGAGTTGCGCGGTGAGATCCTCTGCCAAGAGCTGGGCGGGCGCCTTCCGGTCGAGCGCGGAACCTTCCACCTGTTCGTGGAGCACTCCGGCCCGCAGCACCTGCGGATGCGCTACCGCCTGTTCTTCAGCGACCGGGCCGGTCACCGGCTCACCCTCAGCGGGTACAAGGATGTCAGCGAGGACTCGCGCCGGGGGATCTGGAAGGACACGTCCGTCCTCCACACGCGCGTCTTCCGTGGTCACGTCGACGCCGACGAGGAGTCCGGAGCCCAGTCGGTGGCCGCGGGAAGCGTTCGCATCTGCCCCGCCGACTTCGTGAAGCAACTCACCACCTTCCGGGTCGAGGCACCGAATGCGCGCGGCAGGGTGACCACCCTGGGACGGTTCGGGCGGTTCTTCCTCGGCAAGCTGTGGGACGTGTACGCGCAGAACGTCCTGCCCTGGTCCCCTCTGTGACCGAGGAGAAGCCGAAATGGACTTCCATGAGCTGCGCGGACACGCGGACGAACTGCGATTCACTCCGCAGGAGCCGGTCCGCTGGCTCGCGCCGAAGGAGCTGGCGCGCACCGCGGTCAAGGTCTGCCTGGCCGCCGTCTTCGCCGGCTACTCGGACAAGCGAGAGATCCAGGGCGCGCTGGAGGCCGGTCTCCTGCGGGCGCCGTTGGCGGATCCCCGCGCCGAGGAGATCTGGATCGATTTCGTCGCGGACCTCGGCGACGGATTCGAGGCGACGGCCTCGGTGGCATCCGCCCTGGGGGCGGACCGACTCGCCTTCGACGGGTCCGGCCCGCTCCCCCGTGGCTCGCTGCTCGTCCTCGGCGGGGACCAGGTGTACCCGGTGGCGTCGGCGACCGCCTACGAGGACCGGATGAAAGGGCCCTACCGCGCGGCGCTCCCGTCGGCGCCGGACGAGCCGCTCATGGTCGCGCTGCCTGGCAACCACGACTGGTACGACGGACTCACCGCGTTCCTGCGGATGTTCACCCAGGAAAGCGTGATCGGCGGCTGGCAGACCCGGCAGACCCGGAGCTACTTCGCCGTGGAACTGCCGCAGCACTGGTGGCTCGTCGGACTGGACAGCCAGCTCGGCACCTACTTCGACGATCCGCAGCGGCGCTACTTCGAGACCCACTTCTCGCCGCGGCTGCGTCCGGGTGACAGCGTCATCGTCTGCTCGGCCGAGCCCACCTGGGTGAGGAGCGACGAGAGGCCCGACGCCTTCAACTCCCTGCACTGGTTCGACCGCAACATCGTGCGGTCCCGCTTCGACCGGACGACCCGGAAGCACGAGGAGACGGGCGCCTCGATCCGGTTGTGGCTGACCGGCGACAAGCACCACTACGCCCGCTACGCGGAGCGGCTGCCCGATGACGGGGCCGGGGCCGGCGACGCTCTGCCCCCGGACCCCCGGCGGCGCCAGATGGTGACGTGCGGCCTGGGCGGCGCGTTCCTCTCGTCCACCCACAGGCTCCCGAAGGCCCTGCCCCTGCCGCCGGCCACCTCACGCATGCAGAAGAAGGACCACCCACCGACGGCGTTCGCCCTCGCCCAGCACACGTACCCGGACGCGGCGGAGTCCCGCTCGCTCGCCCGCGCGATCGCCAAGCCCTGGTCGCGGTACTGGCTCCCGCGGCGCAACCCCGGATTCGCCGCCCTGGCCGGGGCGCTCCAGATGGTGCTCGTCCTGATCGCGAGCGGCGCGTTCGCGCTGGCCGAGGGCCGGCACGATCCCGTCGGGGCCCTGCGGGGCGCCGGCGTCGACGACGTGCTCGGTCTGCTCTGCGCGAGTGCCTGCCTCTTCGTCCTGCCCTTCGTGATCGGCTGGTGGAGTGGGCTGCTGCGCGGACGGCGCCCTGGGGCGCCGTCCGGTCCGGTCGTGGCCGCGCTGTTCCAGGCGGCGGTCGCCGCCGCGGCCCTGGCCGTCACCGTCGCCATCGCCCGGTCGGTCCCGTCCTCCTGGAACGGCTTCGCGTTCCTGGCGGTCCTGCTGGTCGTCGCCGCCGTGATGGGCGCTTCCCTCGGCTCCCAGCTCTTCGCCCTGTGGGTGCTGTGGACGAACCGGGGCCCGGTCGCCGACTGGCAGATGTCCGGGCAGTCCATCGACGACCACAAGGGCTTCCTCCGGATGCACCTCGCGCGGGACGGCACGCTCACCCTCTACCCGCTGGCACTCGACGGGACCTGCCGTGACTGGAAGCTGGAAGAGGTCGAGGACGCGGAGGGCGCGTGGAAGCGTCCGGTACCCGAGCCGACTCCGACCGTGCGGCTCATCGAGGATCCCGTCGTGATCGCGCGGCACGGTCAGGGGGTGACCGCGAGGAGGCACCGGACCGGGCTCGGACAGGCCGGGCGGCGTGCCGGCGGGCGGTGCCCGGGGGCGATCGGCGTACACATGTGTCGGCGTACCCGTCGGTCGGGCTAGTCCGGCGTGCGGGTCGCGGTGGTCGGCGCTTGTCTGGAGGAGTCTCGTGCCACCCCATGAGACGTACGCGACCGGGAGGCGCCACGACATGCAGCCCCAGTTCAGGACGCGGAACATCGCGTCGGCCGGTGGATTCCTTTCGGTCGCCGAATGCGCCGACGTCATCCGGGCCATGACGCAGGCGCCGCGGGAGCCGGCCCAGATCGTGCGCGCGGGCGAATCGGTCCTGGACGAGTCGCTGCGCCTGTGCTTCGACCACCACTTCCCGGAGGACTTCAAACGCCGCATCGGCGATCGCATGGCGTCCTATTTCGTCGACCACCGCGCGGAGTTCGACTCGGAAGCGGACTATTTGTACGGCCCGTACTTCATGTCGTACGAGAAGGGCAGCTACTTCCGCGCGCACCGGGACGTGGCCAACCACAAGGACGATCCGCCCCGGCTGGCCGCCCACCGGTGGTCGCTGCTGCTCTACCTCAACGGACGCGACGGCGGCGAGGCCCTGCCGACGTTCGACGGCGGCGCGCTCACCGTCTACGAGACCGACCCGGGCCTGCGCGACCGCCGGGTGGTCGTGGTGCCCGAGCCCGGCATGCTGCTGTTGTTCCGGTCCTCCCTGATGCACGAGGTGGCGACCGTGCGCGACGGCACGCGGTACGCGGTCGCGGGGTGGATGTCCAGTGCAGACTCCCCCGCCCTCGGAGGCCCGCGATGACCCACCACTCTCCCGCGAACGAGTCGGTCCGGATGACGGTGACGAAGGAGACCGACGTCGAAACGCGGACCGCGCTCGCCGCGTTCTGCCGCCGCAACCGGTTTCCGCACCTCTATTCCGAGGTCCTCGAACCGCTGTTGTCCCAAGGCGGCCTGGTCCTTGCGCTGGCCATGACGGAGCGGCCGTGGCCGCCCAAGGGCATCGGGTCGCGGACCGTCGAGGCCGTGGGCATCGCCATGGTCGGCAGCGAGAACCGGGCCCATCTCACTCCCGTCCTGACGGACCGGCGGAACGCCACCAACATCGGCCTCGTCGGTGCCGTGACGAAGCAACTGCTTGAGCACCTGCGCGAGGCGAACGTGCCGTCGGCCGGATATCTGGTCCGCCAGGGCGACCGGGCTCTCGAGCGCGCGCTCGAGCAGGCCGGTTTCACCGAGGCCGACTTCCAGTCGTCCACCGACTTCGCCGACTACCTGGAGTTCTCCGCGACGCCGCAGAAGGTGCTCGACGCGCTGAACCTGGGCCGGCTGAGGCTCGGCGACCTGCTGGCACTCGGTCTGGACGGCGGCGAGCTCGACCGGCTGAGCTCCTACCACTTCGCGCTGAGCGCCGGGCTCACGGCCTACCTGCAGGACTCGATCCGGTACGCGGCCATCCTGCCGGGCCTGATCGACCTGATCGCCACGTCTCCTCCCGGGGGAGTTCCGCCCGGCACGCCCGGCCCCCCGCTGGAATGACCCGCACGGCGTCCGGGGCGGAGCGGGAGTCTCTTGGGCGGTCGGTGACCGTTTCGCTGGTGATCGCGAGCCTGGACGAGGGCGCGGAGCTGCACGAGACCCTGAGGTCCGTGTTCGCCGGGTCGGACGTCGCCGACGAGACCATCGTCGTCGACGACGGCGGCACCGACGGCAGTTGTGCCGCCTTGGAGCGGGAGGAGTGGCGCGCGCGAGGGGTCGTGGTACACCGCATCCCGCGCAGCGGCGTCGCGGCGGCCCGCAACGCGGGCGCCCGGCTCGCCCGGGGCACGCACCTGCTGTTCCTGGACGCGCACTGCCGGCTGGAGCGGGACTGCCTCGGCCGGCTGCGGGCCGCGCTGGCCGCCGGACCCGATGCCGTCCTCGCACCCGTTCTGCGCGACTTCGGCGGCACGGCACTGGGCTGCGGCGCCCGCCTGATCGACGCCGCCCTGCGGGTCCGCTGGCTGCCTCCGGGGCCGGACGGCGCCCCGTACCCGGTGCCCATCGCGCCGGGCGGCTGCCTGGCGGTGCGGCGGGCGGTGTTCGAGCGGCTGGGCGGCTTCGGGGCCTTTCGCGAGCTGGGGCTCGAGGACGTCGACTTCAGCCTGCGGGCGTGGCGCGCCGGGATCGACGTGCTGGCCGTCCCGTCGGCACGGCTGGAGCACCGGTTCCGCCCGTACCCGCCCTACCGTCTGAGCTCCGCGAGCCGCGCGTACAACGTGGCACGGGTGGCCCTCGTCCATTTCGACGGCTCGCGCCGCGAGGAGTGCCTGCGCAAGGTGATCGGTACGCCCAGGGCTGCGGAGGTGCTGATCGAGGCGTTCGCCGGCGACTGGGAGGTGCAACGGGGCGCCGTCGCGGCAGCGAGTGTGCGCTCCGCGGAGGCGTTCTTCGAGAGGTTCGGCGACTGGAGGTGAGGCTTGTCCAGCGTGCGCCGCGCCGCCCCGTGGGCGCACCGGGCCGGACCCGACGTGAGGAGCCGCCCACGGAGTGACCTGCCGGGCATCAGGCTGGGGTGCAGGGCAATGGCGAGGCGCACCAGGAGAAGATGCGCGAGGCGACCGAGATCGCAGGCTACGGGGCGGCGCCGAAGTGGACGGCACGTGATGCCGCCCGCACGGTCCATGCGGTCCTGGCGGCGGAACGGGCCCGATCCCGGGCTGACGGGGAAGCCCCGATCGGTCAGGTCCGTTGCCGTTCTCCGACGCCAGTGAGGCGGGGGGCAACCGCGCGGCGTACGGCTGGGTAGGAACCGAACAGGCCTCGGAGGACGGACGTCGCGCCGCCTCCGCCGCACATCGCCCACGCCGGGACCGCCAAGGGCCGGTCCTGGTGCCGCCCCGCCAGGTGTCAGAAAATGCCGAGTTGACCCACCCGCTAATATTTGCCGGGTGACAAGTTATCGGACTGGACGGTGTGCGGTTGATCTCACTCGTCGGCCGCGCCGATGAAGCGGCCGCTGCCTGAGCATCCGATAGAGCGATCCGTTGTGAGGCTCGGTCGCCGGGAGGCACCTGCCGTGCTGCCTCAGGGCTGCGCTGCCCGTCGCCGATCACTGGCACACAGGCGTGCCGGGCAGCCGCCGCCAGGCAGCGGCCCGTCGCCCAGCCCGAACTGACCATATTTGCAGAAAGCAGGAACCATGCCCGTTCGAGAAGAGAACCTGGACGTCGAGGTCGAGGTCCGCGACGCCGTCACCGCGATTCTTACCGTCGGCGGCGAACTGGACATCGAAACCGCCACGTTCCTGCACCATCACATCGCCAACCAGTTCCTGCACGGGCGCCGTCACCTCGTGTTGGATCTTTCGGCTCTGAGCTTCATGGACTCCTCGGGTCTCAACGTGGTGATCAAGGGTGCCCGGGAGGCCCGTGAGATGGGTGGGGACCTGCACCTGGTGGCTCCGACGCCCGCCGTCCGGCGCCTCCTCGAGATCACGGGTCTCAATGTGACGACACCCATCCACGCGGACGTCGACGAAGCACTCGCGACCGTGCGGCAGCAGGATTCCGTCGTCGATCCTCAGGTTCGCTCCGCAGACCGGGAGAACACGGAGCAGTAGACCCGCACCGGCCCCTCAGAGCTGACGCGACGGGTGTGGCACCGCCAGGAGAGGCACGCGGGGCCACACCCGTGTGCGACGCCCCGTGTCCCTGGAAGCCGGGGCACGATCAGGAAGATGACGCATGATGACGAGTACGCAGGAACCGCTGCGCCCGGTCTCGCTCACGGAGGACGCGCACGACACGGGGGCCTCCGACTCCGGTGCGCGTCTGCGACGGCGCCTGGAACGTCTGATCGGTATCGCGGCGACCGAGGGCAACGCGCTGGTCCCCCTGCGCAACGGCGATGAGATCTTCTCGGCCATGCTCGGCAGCATCCGCTCGGCCCGGTACACGGTGGACATGATGACCTTCGTGTACTGGAGGGGCGACATCGCGCGACAGTTCGCGCAGGCCCTGGCCGATCGGGCCCGCCAGGGGATACGCGTGCGGCTGCTGCTGGACGGCTTCGGCAGCCGGCTCATAGAGAAGGAGCAGCTGCGGGCGATGGAGGACGCCGGTGTGAACGTGTCCTGGTTCCGAAGACCGCTTCGGCTCTCTCCGCTCAAGCAGAACCACCGGTGCCACCGTAAGGTGCTCGTCGTCGACGAGGAGGTCGCGTTCACCGGTGGTGTCGGCATCGCCGAGGAGTGGTGCGGAAACGCCCGCAACGAACGCGAATGGCGTGACACACACGTCCAGGTCAGTGGCCCCGCGGTGGACGGCATCGCCGCCGCCTTCGCGCAGAACTGGGCGGAGTGCCACGAGAAACTCTTCGACGAACGGGACCGGTTCATCGACCACCAGCCGCACGGTGACGCCGTGGTCCAGGTCGTGCGCGGCTCGGCCGGCTTCGGCTGGCAGGACATGCAGACCCTGATGAGGTCGTGCTGGAGAGCGCGCGGGAACGTTTCCGGCTGACCACCGCCTACTTCGCCCCCGACAACTTCTTCGTCGAGCTGCTGTGCGCCACGGCGCGCCGAGGAGTCGAGGTGGAGATCCTCCTGCCCGGCCCGCACACGGACAAGAGGGTCTGCCGGCTGGCCGGACAGCACCATTACGACGATCTCCTCGCGTGCGGCGTGAAGATCTTCGAGTACCAGCCGACCATGATGCACGCGAAGGTCATCACGGTGGACCGGGCCGCCGCCCTCATCGGATCGACGAACTTCAACCGCCGCTCCCTCGACCACGACGAAGAGGTCATGCTCGTCGTCCTCGACACGGTTTTCACGGCCGCCCTCGACGAGCACTTCGATCACGACCTCCGGGCGAGCACCGAGATCGTGCCCGGCCGCTGGAAGGGCCGCTCGTTCCTCCAGCGCGCCGGGGAGACGGCCGTCCTTCCCATCCGCCGCTTCCTGTGACGCCGGAGGGGGGCCGGGCCCTGCCCTGGTTCACGCGACCTTGATGCCGATGAGGCAGGTGTCGTCGTCGGTGTCCGATCTGCTGTGCAGAAGCAACTGGTCGAGCCGGCGTTCCAGCGAGGGGGTCGGCTCCTTCGCCGCGGCGAGCAGCTGGGACAGCGAGTCGTGGACCGCGGTGTCCCTGCGCTCGACGAGCCCGTCGGTGTACATCAGCAGCGTGTCGTCCAGTTCGAGCTGCACCTCCCCCTCCTCGTACTCCGCCTCGGGAAGAGCGCCCAGGAGGAGGCCACGGAGCAGCGGAAGGGTGCTGGCATCCTCCCCACGGACCAGTACCGGTGGCAGATGTCCTGCCCTGGCCCAGCGCAGGACGCGGGTCTCGGGGTCGTACACGCCGCACACAGCGGTGGCCGTGACCTGTTCGGTGAGGTGGTGCGCCACGATGTTGAGCCAGGACAGCAGCTGGCCGGGGCCGGCGCCGGTGACGGCGAGGCCGCGCATCGCGTTGCGCAGGACGACCATGCCGGTCGCCGCTTCTATGCCGTGGCCGGCGATGTCGCCGACACACAACAGGATGCGCTTGGACGGCAGGACCACGGTGTCGTACCAGTCGCCGCCGACCAGGGACTCCGTCTCGGCGGGCCGGTAGCGCACGGCGACGTCCAGGCCCGGGGCGGCGAGAGGGACACGGGTCGGGGGCATGATGGCGTGCTGGAGCTGCAGCGCCAGCCGGTTCCGCTCCGCCGACTCCTGCTCGGTGTGGGCGAGTTGGTCCCTCGTCGCCGCCAGGGCGACCTCGGTCCAGTGCTGCGAGGAGATGTCCTGGTAGGCGCCGCGCACGGCGAGGAGCCGGTCGTCGGCGTCGAGCACCGGTTCGGCGATGACCCGGATGTGGCGGGTGACCCCGTCGGGCCGCTGGAGGCGGAAGGCCGTGGAGGTGGCACGGCGATGGTGCAGCACCGCCTGGAGGAAGCGGCCGATGGCCACGGCGTCGTCGGGGTGCGCGTGCTCGGCCAGGTCCTGGAGGGACACCGGCTTCTCGGTGACCGCTCGTCCGTAGAGGGCGAAGAGCTGCCCGTTCCAGGTGATCTCCCCGGTGACGAGGTTCTCCTCGAAGCCGCCGATGCGCCCGAGGCGCTGCGCGTGCTGGAGGAGACTGGCAAGGCGTGCCGTCTCGTCCTCGATGCGCCAGATGAGCAGGACGCTGCCGGCGTGCCGGCTGATGCTGAGGTCGGCGACGGAGGCCAGCGGTACCTGGTCCACCAGGGCGGTGAGCGTCATGCGCTGGGCGCGGAAGGGCTCACCGGTGGCGTAGACGCGTTCGATCTTCTCGAAGAGTTCGCTGTCGTCGGCGGCCGTCGGATAGGCCTCCAGCAGCAGGGCGCCGTTGACCGCGCTGCGGGGACGCCCGGCGGGATCGAGGAAGCTGCTGTTGGCGTGGCGGATGCGGAAGTCGGTGAGGTTGCCTTCAGGGTCGAGCTGGGGGATGAGGACGAGTGCGGGGTCGTACAGGCCGTCCGAGAGGTCGACGAGTTCCGAGACGTCGGCCGACTCCCGCGTGCCTGTCAGGTGTCCGACGGAGGACGGCAGGTTCTCGAGCGTGTGCGCGCACAGTTCGGCCAGGGCCTCGATCTGGCGCGCCACGGCCGGTGGGTGCGGCGTGAGCTCCTCGGGCCAGCAGATCTCGAGGACTCCGTGGATACGGCCCCCGGTACCGGCGGGCAGTGCGACGCGGCCGCCGTACGGTGTCTGGCCACGGCCGATGGTGGGCAGGCCCACCGAGGCGAGGGACTCTATCCGTACGGTGCGCCGCTCCTCGAGGGCCTGTCGGGCCACGGTCGCGACGCCGGGTGGGACGTACCGCCAGCGGTCTGCCTCGTCCGCGCTGAATCCGGCGTGGCCGCACAGGGTGAGGGAGGCTTCCAGGCCCGCCGCCCATACGGCCACGGCAGTCGCTCCCAGCGGGGCGAGGGCGTGTTCCAGGAGGGATTCGGCGACGGCTTGGGTGTCGCTCGCGGAGAGCGCGGCGCTCTCGGCGGTGCGCAGCCGGACGGCGACGGACGGTGCGGGCTCTCCCTCCGTCCCGTTCGCGTGCCGGACGAAGTCCTCCGTCACCGCGGCGAGCTCGTCGTGAGCGGCCTGGTTGACGATGTCCGCCGCCAGTTCGAGTGCGGACAGACCGGCCTGCTGGGCCAGTTCGTTGAGCTGCCGTGCCGCTTGTACCGGCCCGCACCCGAGCCGTTCGATCATCACGCCCTTGGCGAGTTCGATCAGGGCTCGGCCCTCGGCGGCGGCGTGCGCCGCGCGTACCTCCTCGCGGAGTCGCTCCACGGTGGCCGCCAGACGGCCGACCGTGGAGGCCTGAGGCCCTGCCGGGGCATCGGCGGCGGGGGCCGAAGAGGGTTCCTTGCCGAGGCCCGCTTCCATCGACCTGATCACGGTGATGTCGTGGGCCGAGCCGGTGAGGGGACGCACCTCGTCCCGAGCCCGCGGAGAGCGTGTCTCTTCGCCGTCGGTGTTCTCGAGTGACGTCATGACGTCACCCGCGCGTCGTGCTGCGGGTTCACCCAGCGGCGGACGCAGTCGATGAGGTCGTTGGCGTCGACGGGCTTGGTGACGTAGTCGCTGGCACCCGAGGCGAGGCTCTTCTCCCGGTCACCGGGCATGGCCTTGGCTGTGACGGTGATGATGGGCAGGTCGGCGTGGTCGGGCATCTGGCGGATCGCGGAGGTGGCGGTGTAGCCGTCCATCTCGGGCATCATCACGTCCATGAGGATCAGGTCGATGTCGGGGTGCTCGGCCAGTGCCTCGATTCCCTTGCGGCCGTTCTCCGCGTGGAGGACCTGGATGCCGTGCATCTCCAGGATGCCGCTCAGGGCGTAGAGGTTGCGGGCGTCGTCGTCCACGACGAGGACCGTCCGGCCGTGCAGGGAGTCGTCCACGGTCTGTGAGGTCTGCGGACGCGATTCCTCGATGCGGACCAGGGACACGACGTCGCTCGGCTGCTCGGCGGAGAGGTACAGGGCGATCCGCTCGCGCAGTTCGTCCAGGCTGGAGAGCAGTTCCAGGGGCCGTTTGCGGGCCCGGTCCTGCAGGGCGGATTCGAATGCGGCGTCCAGGCGCCGGTTGTTGTGCGCGAGGACGGGGACGCTGCGCAACGCGGCATCGCCGTCCATCGCGTCGAGGAAGTGCATGGCATCGCTGTCGGCCCGGTCGAGTTCGAGCACCACGCAGTGCACGGGGGCCGTCGCCAGGGCACTGGCCGCTTCCTCCGGGCCGACGGCCGCCACGAGTTCGACGGTGTCGCGGTCGTGGCCGCCGGCGAGTTCGGCGACGGCGCTTTCGGCGACGAGGGACAGCAGTCCGCGCGGGCGCTCCTCGATCACGAGCAGTCGGCGGGGCTTGCGCGGTTCGCTCTCCGTACGGGCGGAGCGGCGGGCGTCGAAGGGCTCGACCGCGGTCGAGCCCTCCGTGCCGGTGCCCTCGGTGGTCCGCTCGGCCTCGCGCGGGAAGTCGAGGCGGGCGACCGGGAGGTAGAGGGTGAAGGTGCTGCCCTGGCCGGGGGTGCTCTCCGCGGTCAGCGCGCCGCCGAGCAGGTGCGCGATCTCCCGGCTGATGGACAGGCCGAGACCCGTACCACCGTACTTGCGGCTCGTGGTCCCGTCCGCCTGCTGGAAGGCGCCGAAGATGGCTTCGAGATGCTGCTCGGCGATACCGATGCCGGTGTCCTTGACCCGGAACGCCAGCACGGGGCCGTCACGGTGGACCGAGGCGGGCAGTGCGGCTTCGACGGCTCGCTCGATGCGCAGCTCCACGCTGCCCTGTTCGGTGAACTTGACCGCGTTGGAGATCAGGTTTCGCAGGACCTGCCGCAGACGGGAGTCGTCGGTGACCAGGTCGGCCGGGACTCCCGGGGCGGTGGTGATCGTGAAGTCGAGGCTCTTCTGGGTCGTCAGGGGCCGGAAGGTGGCTTCGACGTAGTCGAGGAGCTGCCGCAGCGCGACGCGCTCGGGGTTGATGTCCATCTTTCCGGCCTCGACCTTGGACAGGTCGAGGATGTCGTTGATCAGCTGCAGCAGGTCGGATCCGGCCGAGTGGATGATGCCGGCGTACTCGACCTGCTTGGCGGTGAGGTTGCGGGTCGGGTTCTGGGCGAGCAGCTGGGCGAGGATCAGCAGGCTGTTGAGCGGGGTGCGCAGCTCGTGGCTCATGTTGGCGAGGAACTCGGACTTGTACTTCGAGGCCAGCGAGAGCTGCTGGGCCCGGTCCTCGAGCTCCTGCCGCGCCTGCTCGATCTCCAGGTTCTTGCCCTCGATGTCGCTGTTCTGGGCCGCGAGGAGAGCCGCCTTCTCCTCCAGCTCGGCGTTGGAGCGCTGCAGCTCGTCCTGCTGCACCTGCAGTTCTTCGGAGCGGGCCCGCAGCTCGCCGGCCAGACGCTGGGACTCGCCCAGCAGTTCGTCGGTGCGGGCGTTGGCGACGATGGTGTTGACGTTGACGCCGACCGTTTCCATGAGCTGTTCGAGGAAGTCGCGGTGGACGGGCGTGAAAGCGGTGAAGGAGGCCAGTTCGATGACGCCGAGGACCTGGTCGTCCACCACGATGGGCAGCACGATCAGGCTGCCCGGTGCGGTGCGGCCCAGGCCGCAGGAGATGCTGATGTAGTCGGCGGGGACTCCGTCGGCGGCGATGGTGCGCCTGCTGCGGGCGGCCTGACCGACCAGGGACTCCCCCCACTTGAAGCGGTCGTGGCCCATGGTGTCGGTGGGACGGCCGTAGGAGCCGACGAGTCGCAGTTCGGTACCCTCGGCGGTTTCCTCGGCCAGGTAGAAGGCCCCGTACTGTGCCGAGACCAGCGGGGTGAGTTCGTCCATGACGAGCTCGGCGACGACGGCCAGGTCACGGTGCCCCTGCATCAGGCCTGAGATCAGGGCGAGGCTGGACTTGAGCCAGTCCTGTTCCTGGTTGGCCCGGGTCGTCTCGCGCAGCGAGCCGACCATCGCGTTGATGTTGTCCTTGAGTTCGGCGACCTCACCGGAGGCGTCGACGTTGATCGAGCGGGTCAGGTCGCCTTCGGCGACCGCGCTCGCGACCTCGGCGATGGCACGGACCTGGCGGGTCAGGTTCCCGGCGAGCTCGTTGACGTTCTCCGTGAGGCGCTTCCAGGTGCCGGAGACGCCCTCGACCTCGGCCTGGCCGCCGAGCCGGCCCTCACTGCCGACCTCCCGGGCGACGCGGGTCACCTCGGCGGCGAACGAGGAGAGCTGGTCGACCATCGTGTTGATGGTCGTCTTCAGCTCCAGGATCTCGCCCCGGGCGTCGACGTCGATCTTCTTCGAGAGGTCGCCGTTGGCGACGGCGGTGGTGACGAGGGCGATGTTCCGGACCTGTCCGGTGAGGTTGTTCGCCATGGAGTTGACGTTGTCGGTGAGGTCCTTCCAGGTGCCGGCCACGTTCGGCACCCTCGCCTGGCCGCCGAGTCTGCCCTCGGTGCCGACCTCACGGGCCACGCGGGTCACCTCGTCGGCGAACGCCGAGAGGGTGTCCACCATGGTGTTGATCACCGCCGCGAGTGCCGCGACCTCGCCCTTGGCCTCGACCGTGATCTTCCGCGACAGGTCGCCGCGCGCCACCGCCGTGGCGACCTGCGCGATGGAACGCACCTGTCCGGTGAGGTTGGACGCCATCACGTTGACGTTGTCCGTGAGGTCCTTCCACGTACCGGACGCGCCTCGTACGGTGGCCTGGCCGCCGAGGTTGCCCTCGGTGCCCACTTCGCGGGCGACCCGGGTGACCTCGTCGGCGAACGCGGACAGCTGGTCGACCATCGTGTTGATGGTCTCCTTCAGCTCCAGGATCTCGCCCCGGGCCGTCACCGTGATCTTCTGCGACAGGTCGCCCTGTGCCACAGCGGTCGCGACCTGCGCGATCGAGCGGACCTGCGCGGTCAGGTTGCCGGCCATGAAGTTGACGGAGTCGGTCAGGTCCCGCCAGGTGCCCGAGACGCCCTTCACATCGGCCTGGCCGCCGAGGATGCCCTCGGTGCCGACCTCACGGGCGACCCGGGTGACCTCGTCGGCGAACGCGGACAGCTGGTCGACCATCGTGTTGATGGTCTTCTTCAGTTCCAGGATCTCGCCCCGGGCGTCCACGTCGATCTTCTGCGACAGGTCGCCCCTGGCGACCGCCGTGGCGACCTGCGCGATGTCGCGGACCTGGGTGGTGAGGTTGCCCGCCATGGCGTTCACCGAGTCGGTCAGATCGGCCCAGGTGCCGGAGACGCCGGGCACCTTGGCCTGCCCTCCCAGGGTGCCTTCGGTGCCGACCTCACGGGCGACCCGGGTCACCTCGGAGGTGAAGAGGGACAGCTGGTCGACCATACCGTTGAAGACCGTGGCGATCTCGCCGAGCAGACCGTCCGCGTCGTCCGGCAGGCGCGTGCCGAAGTCACCGTCGCGTACCGCCGTCAGCCCGGCCAGGAGCTGCCGCAGCTCCGGCTCCCCCACCTTGCCCGCACCACGCGCCCGTGTCCGAGGTACACGCACGTTGTCGACCGTCGTCTCAGTCATGACCATTCCTCGTTGAACGCTGCTGGGAGCCCCGCCGGAAAGCCGGACACCGCCACGACCGGACAGGTCGTCTTTCTCGTACGGCAATCATTGCCGTACGACAAATACGAGTCAGCCTACCCCGCCGTAACTCGCGGGCGAAAGCCACGCAGGCGGGGACAGCGGTCCCCCCACAGGGACAGTTCGGTCCGGGAGGCCTGACTCCCGGGCCCCTGGCCACCGCTCACGGGCTACGATGATCTTTCTGCGACCGGCGTACATACACCTCGGTTCTCGGGGTATACGGCGCTCATCGCCCGGACCGCGCCGGTCGGCGGGCGCCTAGGGATGGGGAACGAACATGAGCGTGACGGCACCGCCCGCATCGACGACCGCGGCTACGGTGAAGGCCCCGGAACTGCCCGAGGTGGCGGCGCCGCACAAGGTGGCCCCCAAGGATGCCCGCTCGCTCTCCAAGCTGTTCTTCGACCAGCTCGCCGTACTCGAGGAAGGCACGCACGACTACCAGTACGCGCGCAACACCTTGATCGAGATGAACATGTCGCTCGTGCGGTACGCCGCCGGACGCTTCCGCGGCCGGGGCGACGACATGGAGGACATCACGCAGGTCGGAATGATCGGCCTCATCAAGGCCATCGACCGGTTCGACCTGTCGCGCGAGGTGGAGTTCACCACCTTCGCCGTGCCGTACATCGTCGGGGAGATCAAGCGGTTCTTCCGCGACACCTCCTGGGCGGTCCATGTCCCGCGCCGGCTCCAGGAGGCCCGCGTCGAACTGGCCAAGGCCACCGACGAACTCAGCAGCCGTCTGGGCCGCGCCCCCAAGGTCAGCGAGCTCGCCGCCCTGATGAACCTCTCGGAGGAGGAGGTCATCGAGGCCAGGATCGCCGCCAACGGCTACACCTCCTCCTCGCTCGACGCCCCCATCGGCGGGACCGGCGCGCCCGACGGCGAGGACGCCTTCGCGGACCTCATCGGCGCGGAGGACCCCGCCATGGAAAGGGTCGAGGACTTCCACGCCCTCGCTCCCCTCATCACCGCCCTGAAGGAGCGCGACCGGCGGATCCTCCACTTCCGCTTCGTCGACGAGCTGACCCAGGTACAGATCGGTGAGCGGCTCGGCCTCAGCCAGATGCACGTCTCACGCCTGCTCTCCCGCGCCCTCGCCTCCCTCCGCGAAGGCCTGCTGACCACCGACTGGCGATCACCGACGGCGTCACTCACCGCCGACGATCAGGGCCGCGCGTGCGGTGCGGCGCCGGAGTGCACGGCGTTCCGCCTCGTCCAGACCGCCCCATACGCCGAAGTCCTGTCGTTCCTCCATGGCCCAGGCCAGACACTGCCGCCGAACCGGGCATCGGCGGCACACCGTCTTCGCCTCCTGCGCCTGGAGCGAAGCCGGTCCCGTGCTGCCGACGGGGAAGAAGAGGTCGGGGTCCTCCTCCTCGCGGCAGACGGCCTTGATGCGCCAGTCGGTCATGATCGCCGTTCCTCCTCGTTGTCGCGTGTCTCACCGTCGCAGTGCGCACCGCGGCCGTGGTCCTCTCCGTCTCACCGGCAACGCCGAGCGCAAACGCCCGCAGGCGCCCGGTCTTCGCCTTCTCAGTCCCAGGGAGCGGGGCCCGTGCCCTCGGTCCATGCGACGAGCTCACGGTGGTCCACGCAGCGGATCCCGCACTGCTGGGCGTATTCGGCCGCCGGCTGTGTGAACTCGCCGGTGGTCACGACGGCTGCCACCTGGGCCTCGTGAATCGAGAAGCAGGTGCCACCGAAGCGTTGTACGTCCTGGGAACCGACCTTGTTCAAGGGGCCGTAGCGCTTGCACTGGATGACGACGCGCTGTCCGTCGGGTGTCGTGGCGACGACATCGGCGCCCAGGTCGCCCGCGCCTCCCACGACGTGGACGTCCCGGCAGCCGTCGCGCTCGCACAGCGCGGCGACGGCCTGCTCGAAGCCGTCCGGGTCCATCGCGGCGAGGTCCTCGGCCCGGAACGCTTCGGACGCACCGGGCACTTCGCCGTCCACGGCCACCGGTGAGGAGCAAGGTTCGGCGGGCGGGACGGGCACCTCCGCCATGCGGTGGGCGAGGCCGTCGAGGCTCGACGCGACACGGCCCGCGGCACGGCGGCGGCGCCTGCTTCCCATCAGGGCGACGAGGCAGCCGAGAAGCAGGACCCCGGTCAGTGCCGTGCCAGGGCGTTCCGTCACCGTCCTGACGGTCAGCTTCAGCGTCAGTCCGACCGCGCACAGGGCGATGGCGGCGAGCCCGAGGGCCAGGACCAGCTGTCGCAGACTGAAGGCCGCGCTCCGTTTCTCACGTGCCGACCGTCCGAGGGAGACGGTCATATCGCCACCGCGGGCGACCGCGTCAAGATCACTCATGGCTGCCGTATGCCCCGCGAAGCCACTTCGCACAACCCCGCCTCGGCCGCACTTCCCACCTGGCCGAAACCCGGTCCGCCGCGACGGTTGCGGGTACCCTTCCATCCGACGTTTTCTGAGTGCGTGACCCAGGACCCTGGTGGATGGGATGGACATGAGCGGGCATACCTGGCACATTCCGCTGGAGACGGGCGCCTTCGCCCGTGCCCGTGACCTCACCGCCACCGCGCTCGGCACCTGGGGCTGGCCGACGGACCGCATCGAGGTCGCCGTGCTCCTCGTGTCCGAGCTCGTGACCAACGCCCACCGTCACGCCGGCACGGACGCCTGGCTCCACCTCGAGCCCATACCCGACGGCGCTCGCATCGCCGTCCGCGACGAGAGCCCTGCCCGGCCCGCTCAGCGAGCGCCCGGTGTCACGACCGCGACCGGCGGTTTCGGACTCCACCTTCTCGACCACCTGGCCGCGGGCTGGGGTGTCGACAGCCGTGAGGACGGCAAGCGCGTCTGGGCCCACATCCTCAAGGCCCCTTCTCCCCCTGTGACCTGAGGCACTCGGTCACGCGACCGCCGAGCCGGCGATGCGGACGGACGAGCACCACCCTTACGCGGCCGACCGGTACGCGAGCGTGGAAACCCCGTGACGGCCCAGGCGGTGGCGCCTCCACCCGCCCGCCAACGCGCCCCGCAGACCTACCCCTTCCGTTCCGGGCCGCCCGCCGACGGTCCGCGGAGGTCGAGGCAGAGCACGAGTCCGCCGTCCGGTGCGGCTCCCTGCTCGGCGAGTTCGCGCAGGACGGCCCTGGGGGTGTCCGCGCCGGGGAGGTGACCCGCGCGGGCGATCGCCCGGCTCACGGCCCGGTCGAAGTCCGCGTGGGCCGGGTGCGATGCCGGCAGCTCAGGACCGCAGGCGACGAACAGCAGCCTCTCCCGGGGCCGGGTCCTCAGATGCTGGGCGGTGTAGACGGTGTCCTCGAACATGCCCAGCGGGAGCTGGCTCTCCAGTTCCACCCGCCACGCCGTCCGCCCGGACACGCGCCAGACGCTCGGGGAGCCGGCGTCGACGATCTGCGCCGCTCCGGTGCGCAGGTCGAAGCACATCAGCAGGGTCGACAGATGCCTCGTGCCGCGGTGCTGCCCGTACAAGGCCTGGTCGGCCAAGGCCGCCTGGCCGGCGAGGTCGAGGCCGGCGCGGCGGGCGTTGCGGATCGCGTTGAGAGCGAGGTTGTTCACCAGGACGGCCTCGGCATCCGTTCCGGCGCTGTTGGCGACGACCAGCGTGAGCTGGTCCGCCGAGGCCGACCAGTCGAAGAGGTGTCCCCCGGAGGCGTAGGCGGGTTCGCCGTGCGCGTGAAGGTCGAACTCCTCGCGCGAACACGAGCGCCCCGGCATCAGCTCCCACTGCATCTCCGCGGACAGGGTGAGCGGGGCGTTCCGCCGTGCTTCGCGGTACACATCGGTGTGCCGTTCGGCCACCCGCAGGGCATGCCCCAGCATCTGGGCGATGGCACCGAGGTGGTCGAGGAGGACCTCGGGCGGTTCGTGGCCCTGCGGCAGCGTGACCACCAGGACCCCATACCGCTCACCACGTACCGCCACGGGAAGATACGCCGTCACCGTGAGGTCCGCTCCGGTGGAAAGATATGGTTGCTGCTCGGAGAAGACCGTGCCCGCCGGGCTCGCCTCCACGGGAACCGGCCCTCGAACGGCGTCGCGGTGACCGAAGGCGCGGAGGCTGCTCAACCCGTAGTCGATCAGCAGCAGGTCGACCGCGGTCGCCGCGAAGTGCTGCGCAAGGTGAGTACGGAGGGAGTCCAGAAGGCCATGGGGCGGTGCTCCGCGCAAGGCGCGTTCCACCATCACACGTCGTTCCACCGAACCATTACCGCTTTCTGGAGAGATGTGGAGACTGGAAACGTGGCGCACACGCAGCGCCGTCGGTCGAAGACGTCTGATTGGGAGTGTCACTAGACATGGACGCGAACCCCACTTCTTCTCAGCGTCGGCCACAGGAGACCGCCCAGGCGGCCCGCGAGCTCATCGAGCTCCTGGAAGTCCTGTGGGAGCGTGGCAAGGACATGGTGTCCTCGACCCCCGTCTCGGCGTCCCAGCTGCGCGTTCTGTACTGCCTCGACCGGGACGAGGGCATCAACCTGCGCACGCTGGGCAAGGTGCTGGGTTCCGCTCCCCCGTCCGTGAGCCGCCTGTGCGACCGGCTGGAGGCGCTGGGGTTCGTCCAGCGGCTTCCGAGCCCGGTCAGCCGACGCGAGCTGGAGCTCCACCTGACAACGCGGGGCAAGGCGTACCTGCACGACCTGAGGGCCCAGCGGCAGGAGGCGCTCCTGGCGGTCATCGACTCGATGGCTCCGTCGGCGCGCAACGCGCTGCTGAAGGGGCTGACGAGTTTCCAGGACGCGCTCAACGATGCGGGCGACGTCCCGCAGCGATCCCCTTCGGTCGAGAGCGTCCGGTCCGCCTGACCTCGCCGGACGAGGACTGCCCAGTCGATTCGCACTCCCGTCTTCTCACTTTCCGATGCCGGGACGTCACTGTCGGCGCCCCGCAGTCCGACCCATAGCGTTGCCACAAGGATACAGTTGTTTTGTGGCAACTGTTGACGTGGGTTGTCGTAAGCTGGCCAGGGAGACTGCGTGTACGGCGACAAGGACCGGATCATCGTCACGGAACTGCTGGCGGGCGGCTCGTGCGCCGTCCTGCGGGTGACAGGAGAGCTGGACCTGCGGACCGAGACGGACCTGCTCGACCAGGCCGGAAGGCGGGTCGCCGACGGGCACCGGTACCTGGTCCTGGACCTGACCGCTCTCGCCTTCTGCGATTCCCGCGGCCTGAACTGCCTGCTGTCACTGAACTGGCTCTGCCGGCACATGGAGGGCCGGCTCCTGCTCTCCGGGGTGGGCTCCCAGGTCATGCGCACGCTGACGGTCAGCGGCACGGGCAAGGCTCTCCGCCGCTTCCCCTCCGTGAGCCGGGCGCTGGCCGCCGTACCCGGGGACGAGCGGCCCCTGTGGCCCCCTCCGCCTTCGTGATCCCACCCGGGGCACCGGCCGCCTCCCACACGTCCGGACGTACGCGGCTGTCCCCGGCTCCCCGGGACAGGAGAGATATGGTTGCGGTCCGGAGTGAAGCGGAGCGTCCCGGCATGAGCACAGATCCCGCCCCCCGTCCGAAACCCGCCAAAGGCGCGGCCCAGGCCGCGAGTGCCGTCATCGAACTGCTCGAAGTCCTGTGGGGACGGAGCAATGACGTCACCGCCTCCTCGTCGGTCTCCGCCTCCCAGCTACGGGTCCTGTACTGCCTGGAGCGGGAGGAGGGGATGAACCTCCGCCGCCTGGGCCACCTCCTGGGGGCCGCCCCTCCCTCGGTGAGCCGACTCTGCGACCGTCTGGAGGCGATGGGCTTCGTCGAGCGCGTCCCCAGCCGGGTGAGCCGCCGCGAACTCATGCTCTGCCTGACCGACCGCGGCAAGGCCCACCTGGCCGAGCTGCGGGCACTGCGGCAGGAGATCCTCCTGGCGCCGATCCAGAACATGCCGCCCGCCGCCCGCGACGCACTGCTGGACGGCCTCAGGGCCTTTCGTGAGGCCCTGGAAGACCCCGGAACCGCGCGCGAGCGCACTCCGCGCCACGCACCTCACCGCGGAGCGTCTGAGACCGACCGGCGAGGAGCACCCCCGAGAGGCACCCAGGAGCGCTAAAAAGCCTCGCCCGCCTCCCCGCCCTCCGGCCGCCCGTGCCAGTCGAGGCAGACGACGAGCGCGTCGTCGTCCAGGGGCGTCTCCCCGTGGTACCCGGCGAGTTCACGCAGAACCGCGCCCGGCACCTGCGCAGGGGGCAGCAGTCTGGTGGACAGCAGGGAACGGGCCAGGGCCCTCTCTCCGTAACGCTCCCCCACCGGGGAGGACGCCTCGTACACACCGTCGCTTCCGAACAGCAGACGGTCACCCGGCTCCACGGTGAACCGCTCGGGGACGTAGACCGTGTCCTCGAACATGCCGAGCGGCAGCTGCGCGTCGAAGGAGATGGCGTCGACCGAACGCTCCCGCAGCCGCCACATGCGAGGGGAGCCGGCGTCCACCGCTTCGACCTCGCCGGTGTCGAGGTCGAAGCGCAGCAGCAGTACCGAGACGTACGCACTGCCTCGGTACTGGGCGTACACCGCCTGGTCCGCCAGCGCCGCCTGCCCCGCCAGGTCCAGGCCCGCCCGACGCGCGTTGCGCAGGGCGTTGACGGCGAGGTTCGTGAGCAGGGCGGCCTCGATGCCCTCCCCCATGCCGTTGGTGACCGTCAGTGTCAGGTGGTTGGCCGAGGCGGACCAGTCGTAGTTGTCGCCGAAGATGGCGTAGGCCGGCTCCAGGTGGGCGCCCAGGGCGAACTCGGGCCGTACGCAGGAGCGCCCGGGCAGGAGTTGCCACTGCATCTCCGCCGCGAGGGTGAGCCGGGCCGCGCGACGGGCCAGGACGTACAGGTCGGTGTCACGTTCGGCGACCAGGATCTCGTGACCGAGGGCCTGACAGACGTGCTGGATCTCGGGCAGCAGCGACTGCGCGTAGCGGTCCTCCGGCAGCGTGACGGTCAGCACGCCCATCCGGTCGCCGCGGATGGTGACGGGCAGGTGGACGTCGAAGGAGCCGTTGCCCCGCGTCACACACGGTTCCTGAGCGCCGAAAGCCCGTCCCTGCGGTGAGCCGTGGATGAGCACCGGCTCGGTCGTGTAGGGCACGCTCTCCACAGCCTGCAGCGAGCGCATCCCGTAGTCCGCCAGACGGAGTTCGACACGCTCGGCGCCGTACTGCTCCATGAGCGCGACGGTCACCACGTTCAGCAGGGTGTGCGGTGCAGCGCTACGCAGAGCCCGCTCGACAGCGGCAAATTTGTCCACGTCATCCAGCTTCTCTATGTGCCGGGAGCCAGGCCCGGCAGGCCAGGGCCACGCACGCTCCCTCACAGGCCAGCGTACCGACGGACCGCGGCACAGTCACAACCTCATTGTACGAAACCAACACAACATTTGTTACACGGCAATTATATTCGACCGCTGCCCGGGTAGAGGTGCACAACGAGCACACGCGGCGGAGACCGACGGCTGAAGACAGAGGTGGAACATGGGATCGGCTGTGCGCGTGCCGCAGACCCGGGACATGGCCGGCGACGAGCTCTCCGGGGACGAGGCATGGACGGCCCTGAGACGGTACGGCGGGCGCACGCTCCTGACCGACGCCTTCCTCCGGTTCCGGTACGCCGACGGCTTCAGCCACTCCCGCGCCCTGGCCTTCCAGCTCGCACTCGCCGTGGTGCCCTTCGTGATCGCGCTGGTCGGGGTGGCGTCCACCCTGCACTCCGACGGCATCGGCCGGACGGTCGAGCTCGCCCTCACCCAGATCGCCCCGGGTGCCAGTTCCGCTCTGATCGAAGACGTCCTCGCCACGGGGCGCCGCAGCGCCGGCACCGACGCGGCCGGCGCGCTGGCGATGTGGCTGGGGCTCGGCTTCGCCGTGCTGAGCCTGGTGTCGGCCATGGCACAGATCGAACGCGGCACGAACCGGATCTACGGGATCGAACGCGACCGGCCCTTCGCCCGCAAGTACGGCAGGAGTCTGCTGCTGACCGTGGGGGCAGGGATGCCGATGGCAGCCGGGTTCCTCGTTCTCGTGGCCGGCGACACCCTCGCCGAGGCCGTCGTCACCGCGTCCGGCACCGCCTCCGACGCCGCGTCGGGCCTGCCGCAGTGGTGGAACTGGGCGCAGATCCCCGCCGGCGTCGCCCTGGCGGTGATCGCCTCGGCGGTGATCCTCCGCTGGGCCCCGCGCCGCCGCCAACCCGGCTACACGTGGCTGGCCTTCGGATCGGCCGTCCATCTCGTCCTGTGGATCGCCGCGACCTGGCTACTGGCCCTCTACGTGGAGTACAGCGGCTCGTTCGGCGCCGTGTACGGCCCGCTCACCGCCTTCGTCGCCCTGCTCCTGTGGGCGAATCTCACCGGCGTCGCCCTGTTCCTCGGCGTCGCCTTCGCCGCTCAGCTGGAAGCCGCACGCGCCCGGATCTCCGAACCGGTCCACCCGGACCCCGGCCCGGACTCCTGACGCGCGGACGTTCAGCGGCCGGAAGCACCGTCCGGGCGACGCAGCGTGAGGGCCAGGGTGTCGTCGGGGTGGTGGACCACGGTGTGCATGTCGTCGGCGATGGCGCCGGGAATCTCGTGGATGGGCCGTCCCGCGTTGCGGGTGGCCGATGCGGCGAGGCGCTGTTCGCCCTCCAGGGGGTCCCTGCGGCTCTCGGTCAGACCGTCGGTGTAGAGCATCAGCAGGTCACCCGGGCGGAGATGACTGTGCAGGACCTGCTCGCTGCCCGGGAGGGGGTATCCCACGCCGCGGCCGGGTACTTCGAGGTACTCGGTCGGCCCGTCGGTCCGTACGACGAGGGCCGGGGGGTGGCTGCCGTTGGCCAGGAGCAGTTCCCCGCTGGCGGGGTTGATCCGGGCCAGCAGCACGGTCGCCATCAGCTGGGGATCCATGCCGTTGAGGACTTCGCTGGCGCGCCCGACGATGGCTTTCATCGGGTAGCCGTCCAGCGCGAGCGTACGCACGGTGTGGGTGACGTCGAGCGCGGCCCGGGTGCTGCCCACTCCGTGGCCCAGCGCGTCGACGACCGTGATGTGGACGCTGCCGTCGGGAAGGACGAACCAGTCGTACAGGTCACCACCGGTGGGGGCGTCGGTGTCGGCGGGTGCGTAGTGGACGGCGAGTTCGAGGCCCGGGACGCTCAGCGGCGCGGGCCTCAGGGCGTCCTCCAGCTCGCGCAGCATCTGCCCGTGGGCACGGCGCAGTTGCTCGTCGCGTTCCTCGAGCTGGACGTAGAGGGCGAGGACGCCGCTGTTGGTCTCGTCGAGTTCGGCCTTCAGCTGCTGGTGGTCGGCGGCCAGGGCGTCGAGGTCCGTCAGGAGGGCGGCCAGTTCTTCCTCGACCGCTTCTTCCTCGACCGCCTCGTCGGAGGCGGCCGCCTCCGTGACCTCCCGAGGCGAGGGGAGAGCGATGCGCCACTCGACTCCGCCTTCGGTGGTGACGGGGGGAAGCGGCAGCTTCGCCAGGCTCCCGGGGCCGCTCGGCAGGGAGAGGGTGAGGACGAGTGTCGGCGTGTCGGGGCCGGCCGGTTCCTCCCGCGGTCCGCGCCGGGCGGCGATACGGAGGCTCTGCCCGTTCTCCAGGCCGGCCCGGGCCACCGCCACGACGGAGGCGGTGAGCCGGGCGCGGGTCCCCGCCGGGAGCCCGTACAGGCCGGCGAGGCGGCGCACGGCCCGCCGCACCTCGGACAGGGTGGACAACAGGTTTTCGCCGTAGGTGTGTTCGATCATCGCAGTCCCGTGAGGCTGAGTGCGGTGGCGTCGTCTCGTGACCGGCGGTGGCGGTGGGCCACTGCTGCCGGCAGCAGTTCGGCAGGAAGGCGGAGCAGGAAGGGGGACGGGTCGTGCGACCAGCGGGACTCGATGCCGTCCGAGTGCGCCAGGAGGATCTGGCCCGGTTCCACGGCCGCGGTCTGCACCTGCGGTGTGGGCAGGTTCCATCCGACGACTCCCGGCCTGCCGTCGAGACGGCGCCGGACGTGGTGGACGGACAACAGGCACAGCCGGATGTTACCGACTCCGCAGAACTCCACGCCTCCGGGCGTGAGTCGGACCAGGCCGACGGCGGCGCCCCGGGTGCGGCGCAGGGACCGGTGCAGCGACCGCATGATGTCGGGGAGCGGCTGGTCGCTCATGTCGCGGAAGACGTGCAGGGCGCTTCGGGTCGCCCGGGCCGCCGCCTCTCCGTGGCCCAGACCGTCCACGACAGCGGCCGTGAGGCCACCGTCCGTTTCGAACACGGCACAGCCGTCACCGCACTCCTGCTCGCCGTCGGCGGGCAGGCACACCATGCCCGTGCCCGGGGCGGTCGTTCCGCCGACGGCGCTGATACGGGCCGATGTGACCGTTCCCTCCGGCACCTCGGTGCGGATGAGGAAATCGGTGGCCACTCGGCCCACCGCCCCGAGGCCGGTGCCCAGGGTGCCCGTGGTGGTGTACCCGTCGGTCAGACACCGCTGGAGCTCGGCCATGCCGGGGCCGCGGTCGACGGCGAGGATCTCCAGCCCCTCCCCCATCGGCAGCGGCTGCAGGTAGACGATCCCGTCGGTCGCGTGCTTGTCCAGGTTGCTGGCCAACTCGCTCGCCACCGCGGCTGCCCGGTCGGGCCACGACGCCTCCATGCCGCAGCGCACGGCCATCTCCCGGGCGTGGGTGGTGGCCAGGTGCACGGCGCTGTAGTGGTCGATCGGCACGTGGACGGTGGGCGGCCGCGGATACGGGAGAGGAGTCACCGGTCGGACCACCGGACGGCGATCACCGTGGTGCCCTGACCGGGCGCGGAGCGCACCTCGAACTCGTGCATGAGGCGCCGCGCTCCTCCCAGTCCGTGACCCAGTCCCCCGCCGGTGGTGAATCCGTCCGTGAGCGCCCCTTCCAGGTCCGCGATGCCGGGGCCCTCGTCCCGGACGGTCAGGCACAGACCCGTCGCGCCGGCCCGCCGCAGCCTCTCGATGGAGAGCACGCCGCCGCCTCCGTGGACGAAGGCGTTACGGGCCAGCTCGCTCGCCGCGGTGACGATCCTCGTCTGGTCCACGAGGCTGAACCCGAGCTCCTGTGTCGCGGCCCGCACGGCATGACGGGCCCGCAGCAGGTCCTCCTCGGTCCGCACGTGGCACTCGAAGGGGGTGCTGCCGTTCGTACCTCCGGCGCCCCTCGGGTCGCGGGAGGCGGCGAGGGAGCCTCGCTGGGCTCCGACCTGCGCGCCCGTCGCCGTCGCCGTGGCGCTCCCTGCCCTCCTGGGTGGTCCGCCTGACCGTGTCGGCCCTGACTCCTCGGAGCGCATCACGCTGACATCCCATCCACCGTCGGTTGCCCCGGCACCGGTCCCGGGCCGGTCTTCGACCAGCCCAGGGCAGCCATGCCCTGCTCGGCGTTGAGCGCCGTCTCGACGCCGGTGAGGTCGATCCCCAGCTCCACCAGTGTCACGGCCACGGCCGGGTTCATTCCCGCGACGATCACCCGCGCCCCCAGCAACTGGGCCATCGTGCTGAGTTCCATCAAGGCACGCGCGACGAACGAGTCGATGATCTGCACCCGTGAGATGTCCACGAGGACGCCCCGCGCGCCGTCGTCCGCGATGCGGGTGGTCAGCTCCTCGGCCAGCGCGACGGCCGACGTGTCGTCCAGTTCGCTGAGCAGTCCGGTGACCAGGGTGTCTCCCAGTCGCAGGATCGGCACACGGGCGGCTTCCGGTCGGCTCATCGCTCCACCTGCCCGTGCCCGGTCCCCCCTTGCACCGCGCCCACGGCACCCGTGGCGGGCTCCTGCCGGGTCAGTTGCATGGCGGTCGCCAGCGCGTCCGCGAGGCTGGCACGGGTCAGGATGTCCGACAGGTCGATGCCCAACTGGACGACGGTCTGGGCGATCGCCGGCCGGATACCGCTGACGATGCACTCGGCGCCCATCAGCCGCACCGCCTTCACGGTCTGCATGAGGTGCTGGGCGACGGAGGTGTCCACGGTGGCGACACCGGTGATGTCGATGATCGCGACCAGCGCCTCCTCCTTCTGGATGGCCTCGAGGAGGCTCTCCATCACGACCTGGCTACGGGCCGTGTCGAGGTTGCCGATCAGCGGAACGGCCAGAACGTGCCGCCACAGCCGCACCACCGGCGTCGACGCCTCGAGCAGCTGCCGGCTCTGCCGCCGGATGATCTCCTCGCGGCCCTCGACGTACGTCTCGAACGACAACGCGCTCGCCGCGTCCAGAGCCCGGTTGATCAGCACAGCGGCCTCGTACAGATCGTCCGTCTCGAACGACTCCTGCCGCACGGCCTCCAGGAGAGCTTCCTTGAGCCCCAGCACCGCCAGCGAGGTGGCCGTGGGAAGCGCCCCTCTCCTCGCCCGGCGCAGCGACATGTCGACGACCGTCTCCCGCAGTTCACGCTGCAGGGTGACCACGTGGTCGACCGGGACGTCGCTCCCCATGCCCGTGCTCAGAGCGGCGACGAGCGCGTCGGCCTCTTCGCGCAGTTCGGCCTCGTGCACGGGCTGCCCGTCGGGATCGGCACGCTCCTGCTGCAGCTGTACCCATCGGTCGGCGATATCGGCGCCGCGCCGCGTCAGCACCTCAGCCAGACGATCCCGCACGACGGACTCGGTGGAACTCATCTTCGCCTCTCAGACGCCCTCTGCCTGCATGATCCAGCCGCATCGACGACTCGCCCAAGATGGTAGCCGTACGACAACTATTCGAGCAGCCCCGGCCGCCGAAGCCGAGCACGCGCGCGGACAGGCGGGGCACGCCACCGCGCCTCGCCCTACGTCACAGGTCAACGGCAGCCCACCGAAGATCTCTCCGCACCGGTGTGGGCGTATGCACAGGTGGGACCGGTGGGCACGGAGGCGGCGGTCCGACCCGTGCGGCCCTCGGCCTGCCGGCGGCACTGATGCAACCAGAACGGCACTTACCGTGTGCAAACGGTCTCAGCGGGCAGATGCACACCATGTGTACACCAAGAGGCCGAGCAGGGGGTTCCCTTCATGACAACGGGTGAGACGGTCACCGTCCGGAAGGAGACCCTGGAGCAGCGTCGTGAGGTGACGGCGGCCATGGCCCGTGACCAGGTACGCGGCATCCTCGAGGAGCGGTTCTCCCAGGAGCGGCCGGCGACGGGCGAGGACATCGTCCTCGCCGACGCACTGCTGGTGACCTCCGAACTGGTCACCAACGCCATCCGACACGGTGGCGGCGTCCGCGCCTTCACGCTGTCCGTCGCCGACGAAGGCCTCTGGATCACGGTCACGGACCGCAACCGGGACCGACCCACCGACACTGCCGCCGATGCGGGAGGACCGCGTCCCGGAGGATTCGGCCTGCGGCTCGTCCGGCGCCTCAGCAAGGACGTCACCATCACGCCCGCGCCCGGCGGGAAGTCCGTCCACGCACTGGTGCCGTTGGGGTGAGCCGACCCGGTGCTCCGCAGCCGCCCGCACGCCGGCCCGAAGCGATGCCCTGCTCCGGAGCGAGCTCACCGGCAAGGAGGCCGGGACCGGACCGCGGGCCCGGACCACGCCGCTGCTCGAGAGGGGTCACATGGCCAGGCGGCCGATGTCATGAGGGTCGACACCGGTCAACCCGACGATGCGCGGAGCGGGAATGCCCGCCGTCAACGCACGGTGGACGAGCGCCTCCCGGTCCTGGGTCGTCTCCCGGAAGTCGAGCAGCTCACTCTCCATGTCCGTGACGGACTGGGGCGAGCACTCCTGCTGCACCCGGAGCGCTTCGTCCTCACCCAGAGGGAGCGGCAGCCGCTCCGCACCCTCGGGGATGAACGTCTCCGCCTCGGCAGGCAGGATCCTGACCTGATCCGAAGAGATCGTGGCGTCACTCTCTCGGGTGAGCGTGGGGAGCAGAGGGTCGGGCAGGGGCAGATGATGCACCTTCTCAGAACCGCGGAACACGTCATGGAACGATGGACGACACCGCTCTGGTCCCTGCTCCTCCCTCCGAAACAGCGACACGAGGAACTCGTGGCGATACTGCGTCGGCAGTGTGACGACAATGCCTTGATCCTGAGCAGACAGCGTGTCGTGATTCCCAACACCTTCGTGATCGAGCTGCTCCCGGAGATCCACCGCCGGCTCACGGCCTGCGATGTACCGCTGGAGCCCTGCCTCGTGAACGTCGTGTGCCGGCATGCCGCCGAGCAGGGTTACAGCTTCGTCGGACGGGTTGCCGTCGTTCTCCGGCCCGCGGCGGGCGAGGCGACCGTCCGGTTCCGGGTCCACAGCCGCATCGCACCGGCCTGACACGACGTCAGTCAGTGGTGTTCGTTCCTTCCCGAAGCCGCGCCAGGGTTCACGACAGGAGGCGGGAGACGTGTGAGGTCGCGCTGTAGCCGTTGGAGGCGATGCGAGCTTCGACGACCTCTTCCTCGGTGAGGTTCATCAGTGCCGCGAGTTCGCCGGCCTTGGGAGCGCGACCGAGCCGGGGGCCGATTTCCTCGGTGGCCCGGGCGAGTCCGACGCGTGCCTCCCGGAGGCGACGCGGAACGTGCACGGCCCAGGAAGTGTCACGGAAGAACCGCTTGCTCCCACCCACGATGTACGGCACGGCGAACGAGGCGAACCGCACCCGTGGCGAGCCGGCCGAGGAACATCCTCGTCGGATCGCGGGCGCCCTTCGGCGCGACCGTCCGCGGGGAGACGATGACCGGCAGCCCCGTGACGGCGGTGCCGGTGAATCTCCTGGTGGTCGTCGTCATGTTCGCCCTCCCCTGTCCACCGGCCCGTGTCGTCCCCCGACAGGCCGGTCAGTCACGCTTACCCCCGCATCCACACGTCACACTCCCCCTGTGCATCACTCCGCCGCGACGTCGCGGAGTGTGACAAGTCCGTTTCGGGGCAAGTGTGCGTCTCAGACATCGTCCATGCCGTACGAGGAGGGGCTCATGCGGACACGCACCGTGCGCCTGAACACCGGACCACCGGACCACATGGCTTTCACCAAGCGACCGGAAGCCGTCGCACAGGCTCGGGAAACCGCCCGTACGTTCATGAGCACGCTCCACCCGACGATGGACGCGCAGGCCGTCGCGACCGTCGAACTCGTGGTGTCCGAACTCGTCACGAACGCCGTACGCCACGCACGAGGTGCCGCGGGCTCCCTGCGCCTTCAGGTCCGGACGGACTCGATCACCGTCGACGTCACCGACTCGGACCCCCGGCCGCCGCAGGAACGGACGCCCGACTTCACCGGCGGTACCGGCGGCTTCGGCTGGCCCATGGTGCGCGACCTGGCCACAGCCGTCACCGTCACCACGAAGCCGAGCGGCAAGACCGTCCGAGCCGTCCTCCCCCGATAACACCGGTTGACAACGCATTCATCGCCCGCCCCCGGGCACATGGCACGAAGACAACTCGTTGGAACGGCAACAGAGATGAGTGTGATGGCGTGTCCTTCTCCGACCACCCTGCGATGCCGAGCGATTCCGCGCAGACCGCCCCGGCCACGGGCGGGAAGCGGAGCAGCGGTCTGGCGATCGCCTCGCTCGTCCTCGGCATCGCGGCGATCCTTCTCTTCTGGACCGTCTTCGGTGGCCTCGTGCTCGGCCTTCTGGCCCTGGTGTTCGGCATCATCGGCGCGCGCAAGGTCCGCGCCGGGCGCGGCCGACACGGCAGGATGTCCCTCATCGGTGCCGTTCTCGGCGCCCTGGGAATGATCGCCTCCGCCGTCATCCTCGCCATCGGCGCGTCGATCCTCGACTCGGACGAGTTCAAGAACTTCGACGACTGCGTCGAACGCGCCAACTCGCAGAGTGAGCGCGACGCGTGCGCGAAGGACTTCGGCAACGAGATGAACGACTGACTCGCTTTCCGCCCGTGGGATCACACCGGGCGGACCGAAGGCGGCCCGGCTCCGTGCGACGCGGAGCCGGGCCGGCCGCTTCTCGCGGTGCCGACGCCGCACCCGCGCGTGGTCGACACGCCCGTTTGCTATCGAGACGTCCGACCTGGGGCGGTCCCGGCACGCACCGCATGCCTGGCGCAAGGCGCCGGAGCATGCTCTATAGCCGAACGGCAACAGTTGCATTCCTTCAACTGCCGCCCCTGTGCCATCAGTTATTTGCGGATCACAACACCGCGGTCATAGTCTGCAACGTAGCGCTCTGTCCTTATGCCTACCCGCAGGAGGCCGCTGTGCCGTCGCCAGCCACCGCTACGGACAATCTCGAAGCCACCACCGCTCAGCTCAAGGCGGAACTGCCGTATCTGGAAAAGCGACGAGCAGCGCTGGAAGAAGACATCGCGGCAGTCACACTGCGGCTCGAATCGGTGCGCACGGCCCTCGCCGCCCTGCAGGCGCTGTCCGCCGCGAAAACCGCCTTCGTCCCGGGCGTCGAGGCCGAGGCGCACATCCCGGCGGCGCGACCGGCTACGGACGGGGAAACCGAGACGGCGGCGGCGAAGGTCCCGAATGACACGGCGGCGGCCGGGAGGAAAGGCGCACCTTCCCTTTCCGATGCCGACGGTCTCACCGACCAGGTGATCGCCGTGCTCGCCGGCAAAGCCGGTACGCCCATGCGAGCCAGGGAGGTCGCCGCGGTGATCGGCCGCGACGGCTCGAACGGCGCCATCAACACCGTACGCTCCACCCTGGACCGCCTGGTCGCGACTTCCCGCGCGCATCGGGCGGGTCGGGGTCTCTACCAGGCACCCACGACCTGAGGACCACCACCGACAAGTCCGCGCGGGGCCATGAAGCCACGGTCCCGCGCCGCGGTGCGCCGTGCCTACTCAGGCCTGGCCAACGACCACCCCGATACGTCCGCAAGCCTGCCACGCCATACCGGCAGGGTGAAGGCGCCCTTCACCGCCGTACTCAGCGTCGCGTCCCGCAGGTGCACCCAGCGGGGCAGGTGCTCGGGCAGCTGCCCGCGGGACGTCTCGTCCACGACCTGGTCGACGCTCTCGGGAAAGTCGGCGATCAACTGCGCCCCCTTTCCGCCCAGTCGACGCACGCTCTGCGCCCATTCGGCCTTCCACGCCTCTTGCGTGATGAGGTCTCCACAGACCACGCCGCCCGGCATGGTGAGTGTGATCGGCAGGCTCGAACGCGGTTCCGTCTCAAGGAGACGGATGAGCAACTGCAGCTGGATGTCGAGCAGTGGCTCGACCGTCGTCCCCGTACCGGTCACGGCCTCTCGCTCGGGGGTTGTCACGAGGGGAACCGCCTCTCTGCCTGGTCCTTCTCTCTGCGCACCGGCACGTCGAGCCGTGCCGGTGACGGGCCCGGTCGGCCACCGGCCTTCCCTACCCCGCCCGAGCACGCCCAACCATCGGCACACAACACGGGCGCCGGTCGTTCACGCGAGCCCCGCACGGCCGAAGAAACCCGCGTGCCCCGGCGGCAGCTGCGTGAGGATGCGGCGCAGCAGCTCGTCGTCCACCACGTCCGCCACAGAAGCGAGCACCGCGGTGACGGCACGCCTCGCCTGTGCGACGTCCATCTCGTCGCGCAGGGCCACCGCTTGGACGAAGCCCGACGGTGTGAGCGGCTCACTCGCCGCTCCCGCGTCCATCAGCAGGCGACCGCATTGGCGCGGAAGCAGACGGCCGAGGTCTGTGCGGTCGGTGCCGACCAGATGCGCCCCGAGCACCTCCAGCACACTGTGCACCGCCCCGGCCGCTTCCGGCCGGTGAGCGTACCCGCCGCGCTCCTGCACTCGATCAAGCAGTACTTCCACGGACTCTTCCACGGCCGCTCCTTCCCTCGGTCGACCCCACGAAGGGCTCGACACCCCCGCCATCACGGAGGGTAGTGACGCGACTACCCGGAATTACGGGCAGTAATCCTGCCCCGGGCACACGAGCGGGTGGAGCGAGACCGGACGGCGCACCACGCCGCGCGGACCGTCCGGCTCCTCCGGCAGTCACTACGGCTCCGGTGCCGGCTCCGGGCGGCCGTGCCAGTCGAGACAGAGCACCATCGCATCGTCTTCGGCGTCGATGGGACCGCGATGCCCGGAGAGCTCCTGGAGCACCGCGCGGGGCACTTGTGACGGTGGGAGGAGACGGGTGTTGGTCATCGCGCGCACCAGGGCCCGCTCGCTGTAGCGCTCGCCCGCCGGTGATGTCACGTCGTAGACGCCGTCACTGACGAAGAGGAGCCGGTCCCCCGGTTCCGCCTGGAAGCGCTGCGCGGTGTAGATGGTGTCCTCGAACATGCCGAGCGGAAGCTGCGCCTCGAGTTCCATCGGCTCGGCCTTGCCCTCCCTCAGACGCCACATCTTGGGAGAACCGGCGTCGATGACCTCGGTTTCCCCGGTCACCAGGTCGAAGCGCAGAAGCAGTGCGGAGAGATGGACGGCTCCCTGGTACTGCCCGTAGATGGCCTGGTCGGCCAGGAACGCCTGATCGGCGAGGGACAGGCCGGCACGGCGGGCGTTTCGCAGCGCGTTGATCGCGAGGTTGGTGAGGAGGGCCGCCTCGATGCCTTCTCCCATGCCGTTGCTCACGGTGAGAGTGAGGTGGTCGGCGGAGGTGGACCAGTCGAAGTTGTCACCGTGGACCGCGTAGGCGGGTTCGAGCTGGGCACCGAGTTCGTACTCGGGGCGGGTGCAGGAGCGGCCTGGCAACAACTGCCACTGCATCTCCGCGGCGAGTGTGAGGCGGTCGGCGCGACGGGCCTGGAGATAGACGTCGGTGTCGCGCTCGGCGACCACGATGGCGTGGCCGAGGACTTCGGCGACGTCCTCCAGTTCCCGTGCGGTGACGCGGTCGTAGGAGTCTGCCGGCAGCACGACGGTGAGGATGCCGATGCGGTCCCCTCGCACGCTGATGGGAAGGTGCACGGTCACCGGGTCGGTCCCGTCGGCGGTCTCGACGTATGGCTCCTGTGCGCCGAAGGCCCTGCCGGGGGCGCTGGTGTGGACAGGGATGGGGTCGACGGTATAGGGAAGCGCGCTGACGGGTTGCAGTATGGTCATCGCGTAGTCGGCCATGAGCAGGTCGACGGATTCGGCGGCGTAGTGGGCGGTGAGAGTCTCCCGAACCGCTTCGAGAAGGCCGTGCGGCGCGGCTCTTCGCAGTGCGCGTTCCACGACCATGAATCTGTCCACCGTTGGGTTCCCACCTATCCGAGATGAATGAGGAAAATCTCATGCCTCAGCGACTGACAGAGCCATTGTGCAGTGTCACAGTTGAGGGCATGCGTTCCGAGACTTCCCCGCACCGTGATCGGGATGCTGTGGCGCAGACCACCCGTGGGGTCATCGAACTGCTCGAAGTGCTCTGGAGCCAGGGCCGGGACATGGCACCGACCGCTCCTGTCTCCTCGTCACAGCTGCGCGTGCTCTACGTCCTGGAGCGTGACCGGGGAATCAACCTGCGCACCTTGGGCGAGGCACTCGGCTCGGCACCCTCCTCGGTGAGCCGGATGTGTGACCGACTGCACGCCCTGGGATTCATCAGACGCTCCCCCAGCCCGGCCACCCGGCGCGAACTGGAGCTGCGTCTGTCGAGCCATGGGGAAACCTACCTCAAGGATCTGAGAGCCCGCCGCGAACTCGGGCTCCTGAAGATCATCACGTCCATGCCGCCCGAGGACCAGGACGCCCTCGCGAAAGGCCTGAACAGCTTCCGCGCGGCCGTCGAGGCGACCGGCCCGAAGAACGGGGGGCGCGTGGCAGCGGCGCCGTGGAATCCGTCTGACGCCACCCCCGGCACCGGTCCGGGCAGAGCGGGTGGTGGTCCGTCCTCCGCGGCATCCGGGGTCTCGCTCAGGCGCCGAGGCCCACGCCTTGGAGACACGGGGACGCATGGCGGTGATGTCCGGGATCAAGCGAATAGCGCCGGTTAGTGTGCACCTGGCCTCGTCAGCTCTTCGCCGGAGACGCTTCATGACACAGGACGCTTCATGACACAGGAACAGCCTGCCGCCGACGCTCCCGCCACCATCGCGGCGAAGCTGGCACTGGAGCACGAGGACGGCGTGCCGGTCGTCCGGGTGACCGGAGGAACGGGGTTCCCCGCGCAGCTCGCCATCGTGGGGCCGGACGGAGAAGAGCTGGGCACCTACACATCCGACGCGGTGGCCCGGAAGCCTCGTCCGTTGTCGCTGAGGCCCGATCCGGGCAATGCTCCCGACGCGCTCAGCCGGGCGGAGGAGGACGGGCTGGTCCCCTCCCTCGTGCCTGCGGACGAGTCCGCCGGACTGCCCGCCTCACCCGTCGATCTCCAGGCGTCCACCACTCCTCACGAACGCTGAAGCCCGAGGGAACCCGTCCCCGTCAGGCGGCCCGGTCCCGCTGCCCGCAGATCCAGGCGAGGGCGTCGTGGGCTCCACGCACGTACGCGTGGCTGTCCTCCGGGATGGCAGGGCCGACCAACTGCACGAGAGCCGCATCCACTTCGGCGGTGAGCAGCGGCAGGTCCGGGCTGCCACACGCCTCCGCACCGGTGATGGGCGAGCGCTCGGTGCGGCTCATCGCCCACTGGTACGCGGCAGCCGCGCCGGCGCGGAACTGCGGTGTCTCCGACGTCCGTTCCTCCACGCGGCCGAGGGCCAGGTCGACTTCTGTGTACGTCCGAACGCCGATGCGCGGCTCACCCTCTGCCGTATGCGCGGCCATATCGCTCCACTTCCCTTCCGGGGCCGGTGCCAGGCTGTCGACCCCACCACGGCACGGGGCGGCCCGTCCCCGAGGGGCGGACCGCCCGGCGTCGTCCATCGGTCCGGTCAGACCGGCATGCCGCCGAAGGGGCCGCCGGTGCGGTAGTAGATGCCGATCTCCTCGCGGTACTGCTGGTCGGCGAGATGCTTGTCCGAGTGGAACTCCGGCGCGGCCTTGATCTGTTCCTTGGTGCGGTCCACGTAGATCGTGTGCTCGACGAGATCGACCCGGGTCACCGTGCTCGCCGGGAGCAGCACCTCCTTGCCGAAGATCCACACCCCCGTGTCGACCACCAGGTAGGCGTCCCCGACCTCGTCGGAGTGCTTGTCCACCTTCCCGATGTGGCCGTCGGTCGCCTCGACCCTCCACCCGGTCAGATCCGTGCCCGCCAGATGGCCCGACGTCTCCGCGAAATTCCACGCGTTCTCGCTCATGTGAAACGCACTCCTTTTCCGCATACGATGAACACCCCCGTTCCCGGGGCACTTGCGCATGTGTTGTTCAGTTGTTGTTGTTCAGTCGGCCTTTCGCCGACGTGGCTCCCGGCGATACCAGCGGTGCCGCCCGTCCTGGTCCGGGCCGAAGATCCGAGCAGCTTCCGCGACCCGTCACAACGCCTCGACCATGAATTCACCTCCGGAACTCCGGGTGCCCCGTCGAACCGATCACACACCGAACCGGGCAGGGCATTCTTCGAGGACCACCCTGGTTGGGACATTCCGGGAAGTACGACGCTCAGGCAGGAATACTTTCGGCAGAGCGGGCAGACGACAAGGAACAGATCCGCCCGATGCGTGCCGCAAGAGCGTCCGCCTCCTCCAGAGGTGCACAACTGTTCATGGGAGTGACGTCCGTATGGACCTCGCGGGACCGCAGGGCCCTCTCCACGAGCTGTCGGTCCAGGTGACCGAGGCCGCAGAGGCTTTGGTGACCGCATGGACGAAGGCATCTCGCACCGCATCGCCCCGGTTGTCGGCCCTCCAACTGGAAGCACTGATGATCTTGCGGCACAAGCCGGGCATCAACCTCACCCGGATGGCCGTTGAAATCGGTGCGGCTCCCCCTGCTGTCAGCAGGTTGTGCGATCGCCTCGAAGCAGCCGGCCTGTTGCGCCGCGAACCCGGCCGCACGAGCCGGCGAGAGATCGGCCTGGTCCTGACCGCAGCGGGAGACGGGCTGATCGATGCTCTGCTCACCCGCCGATACGCGTGCTTCGGCGAGGCACTGAGCCGGATGCCGGCAGTACGGCGTACGGAGCTCCTGGCCGGATTGCTGGCCTTTTCGAACGCCGTTCGACTCGCCGAATCCGGCCAGACGGAGGATTACTGAGGATCACCAGCGTCGCCTCTCGAGGGTGAGGACGGCCTTGGTGATGGACGTGAGTCGGCCGGATCGTGCTCGCGCAGCGTCTTGAGCAGGCCCGGCGCGCCGCCGCGCCGCCCGGCGGCTGGCCACGGCCGCCGAAGTGGAGACCACCCAGGGCGGCCACCCCGTCGAGCCCGAAGAGGCCCGAGGCCCGATCCGCATCCGCATCCGCATCCGCTGCGCAGGCTGACCGGGGCCCATATGCGTCGCGCACGCCAGAGCCACATGACAGGTCCGGATTCGTTTTCCTACCGGCGCAAGGGGCAGCCGCATGGTGGGTGTCGATGAAGGGACAGTCATGAGTACCGGGGAGAAGACCAAGGCCACGACCGAGCAGGTCGTCGGCAAGATGGTGCGAAAGCTTGCCCATGCGATGGGGAAGGACGGCACCGCTGCCAAGGGCGCGGCACTGGAGGCCCGTGGCAAGGCCCGGGCGGCCAAGGAAAGCGCGAAAGACAAATTCCGTCACTGACCACGTGCGCTCGTCGCCTCGCCCTCTGCCGAGCGGTCACGCGGGGCCCGCTCGGCAGAGGACGCGCGTCGCCTGATGCGGCACCAGAGGCGCGGGACAGGCCGTCTGAAGACACCGTTTCCAGGACGGGAGCGGATGGATCCGATAGTGCGAAAAGGTACGTTTCGCTGTTCATCGGTCACTGCACACGGAGCTAGGCTCGCGCCGTGGGACAGCCTGAGCAGCGCGCCGAAGGTGCAGGACCGTTCACCACCCGACTCACGTGGCACCGCTCCGAAGGGGCAACGGTGGTGTGGGAGTCGCGGCTCGCGCGGAAACGCGGGGCGCTGTCGGTCCGCGCGCAGGGTGGCACGGTCACCACGTCATCCGCTGCCGACGCCGAGGCCCTCGGCCGCCTCCGTAGGCTCAATGCCGTCGCCTCGACCGCGTTCGTGATCGGCGGAGCACTCTTCGCGCTCGGAGCCGCCGTCGCTCAGTTCGGCTCGGGCAGCGACGCCGTCGAGAGTGCGTCGATCTACTTCGCGGGGGGCCTGTTCTTCAACATCGGGGGTTACACCTCGCTCTTGCAGGTGCTGAACGCGCCCCGTCACTCCCCCGAAGGCGGTCGACTTGTCACGGCCGGCTGGAGGTGGTGGGGATACGAGCCGATGCGTTTGGACTGGCTGAGCACGTTCGTGCTGTTCGTCGGCACTCTCGTCTTCGCCGTCAATCTGCTGGACTCCTTTCTGCAGGGGCTCACCACGCAGCAGATCAACCGACTGATCTGGACGCCCGACGTGGTCGGATGCGTGCTGTTCCTGGTGTCGGGGCATCTCGCGTTCGTCGAGATCTGCCATCGGTCCCGGCCCTGGCCCTGTCTTCGCTCGCGCAGCCTCGGCTGGTGGGTCGTCGCCGTGAATCAGTTCGGCTCGGTGCTCTTCATGGTCTCGGCACTCGCCGCGTTCACCCGGCCGGACACCGGAAGCCTGATCAACACCGGCATCGCCAACTGGGGGACGCTGTCCGGCGCACTGTGCTTCTCGATCGGGGGCGTGCTCCAGGCCTTCGAGCGCCCCTGAGGGTTACGCCGGGCCTGTCTGGCCGGCTGCCGTCCGGCGTGGTGTGGTGTGGAAGACGGTGGAGGGGGGCCGGCCGGTTGCCGCTCAAGCCGCAGGGGACCGCCGCTTCGCGATGGTCGTCGCGTCACAGATATGGACTCGTCTGCGACGAACGATGTCTCTACCCTGAGTCGGAGTGGGACCGCGCGTGGTCCTGCAGGTTGCGTGCCGTGGCAGAGCGGTCCAATGCGATCGCCGTGGGGGATGGCCCCTCCGCGGCGAGTGACGGAGACGGGGCGGCCTTGCCCCTGTCTGTCTCGCGGGTTCGAATCCCGTCGGCACCGCAACCGTGCTGGCTCGGCCGAGCGCCATGCGCCGCCCCGCCGGAAGGGAACACCCCCCTCGGCTTGACCGTGATCGTCGCGGTACGACCACGCGGCACTCTTGTTGTTCAGAGGCTGGTCGGCGGCATCCTCACCGGCAGCAGCTCCGGGCGCCGGGCGGCGCGGCCGTCGCCGGAGGAACGGCCGCGCAGGCGTCGGAGCACCCAGGGGCCGAGGAACCCGGCGGCCCAGCGCAGTTCGGCGGCTGCCGTACGTACCGCGCCGGCGGTCCCGGCCGTGTCGGGCGCCACTTCCCTGGTCCACGAGTCGTCGCTGCCCGGCAGGTCGAGCGCGTGCGCGAGGGCGGCGGAGATCCGGTCGTGTCCCAGCGAGCTCGCATGCAGTCGGTCCGCGGCCCAGAGACGCGGATCGGTGGCGGCGGCGTGCGGAGAGGTCTCGGCGAGGGCGACGCCGTGCCGGGCCGCCGCCAGCCGTATGCGGTCGTTGAGGGCTGCGATCCGGGGTGCGACGGGGCGCGCGACAGGCGCGATACGGGCGATGTCGGGGAACGTGACGGTCGCGACGCGTGCACCCGCACCGGTGAGCGCGGCGAACATGGCCTCCACATGGGCAGCGGTCTCGTCCGGGTCGAACCGGGGTCGCAGCAGGTCGTTGACCCCGGCGATCACCGTGGCGACATCGGGACGGAGGGCGAGCGCGGGGCCGAGCTGCTCCGCGCGGACCTGTCCGGCGAGCCGGCCCCTGACGGCCAGGTTGGCGTACCGGAGCTCGGGGCTCACCGCCGCGATCCGTTCGGCGAGGCGGTCCGCGAAGCCACGCAGCCCGGTGATGTCGTCGCCGTCGCCGACCCCCTCTGTCTGGCTGTCGCCCAGCGCGACGTATCGCACGTACTGACCGTTGCTCATGCGCAGTCCGTCTCTCCCGCGGCACCAGCGTGCCGCACCCGGAAGCGCATACTACTCAATAAAGTGAGTAGTCATGTCGATGAATAGATGGAGCCTGACGTACACAGGTGGGACCCCACAGTCGCACCGCCGACGGCCCTCGCGCCCCGCCTGTCCGTCCGCCCGCCCCCCGGCGCGCCCGCCGAGGTTCTCGTGCAGCTGCGCGCCGACCGCCGTGCCGATGTCTGGGTGCCCGCCTTCGAGCGGGACCGGGTCAAGGTCCTTGACGGCTCCCGCCCCAGCTTCAGCCTCACCCCGTCGCACGACATCGCGCGCATCTGGCAGTTGCGCCTCGCCGCGGCTCCGGCCGTCGACGAGTACATGGGCTCCGGACGGGACGAGACCGGCTTCGTCGACCTCGGCGACGTCTTCGGCGCCCGTCGGTGACCGCCGACTGGGCGGTACGGCTGTCCCCGGCCGCCGCGAAGACGCTCACCGGGCTCTCCGCACCAGCCAAGGGGACGGTCCGCGACGCCCTCGACATCGCGGTGCGCTCCCCGTGGGGCCGGCCGCAGTGGAACGCCGGCGACCCCGAGGGCGAAGACGTGCGCGCCGCATCCATCGGGCAGCTGTCCGTCGTCTGCGTGATCAACCGTCTCACCCGGCATCTGTCCGTACCGGACATCGTCCGGATCGGGTAGCCACCCGCAAAGAAGCATCGTCCCCGGCCGGCATCGCGGCGCGGCCGCCGGGGACGAGCAGCGTGCGTGTGAGGGCGCGGATCGGTCGACGTGATCGGTCGGAGTCCGACGCCTTTCGGATCAGGACGGGATGCGGGCCCCCGCACCGCTGACCCTGATCCGCCGGTCACCCGCCCGCAGTTCCACTGTCAGAACACCGGGGCGTCCCATGTCCTCACCCTGATGAAGAGTGAGAACCGTCGCCTCCGGCACGATTCCGAGCTCGCGGAGGTACGCGCCCAACGCGGCGGCCGCCGCCCCGGTCGCCGGGTCCTCCACCACCCCGCCCACGGGGAACGGGTCGCGCACGTGGAAGACCTCCGCATCGGCGCGCCACACCAACTGCACCGTCGTCAGGTCCAGCCGGTGCATCAGGGCCTCCAAGCGGGCGAAGTCGTACGCCAGGAGGCCCAGGCGCTCGCGGGTCGCGGCGGCCAGGATCAGATGGCGGGCGCCCGCGAAGGCGACACGGGGAGGAAATGCCGGATCGAGGTCGCCGGCCGGCCAGTCGAGGGCGGCGAGTGCCTCGGCCAGGTCCTCGGCCGCGATCTCCTCGACGTACGGCTCGACGCTGGTGAGCGTGGCCCGCAGCGCGCCGCCCTCCCGCGTCACGGTGACCGGCACGATCCCGGCGGGTGTGCTGAACACCAGGTCCCCGGGGCCGATGCGCTCACCGAGGGCCACGGCCGTCGCGACGGTGGCGTGCCCACAGAAGGGCACCTCCGCCTTGGGGCTGAAGTAGCGGATGGTGTACGCGCGCCCGGCGTCCGACGCTCCGCCGGAACCCGCTTCGCCGGACGGAGCTGCTGTCAGGAACGCGCTCTCGCTGTAGCCGACGTCGGCGGCGGTCGCCAGCATCTCCTCGTCGCTGAGGCCCGTGGCGTCGAGGATGATTCCGGCGGGATTGCCTCCCTCGGGATCGTCGGAGAAGGCGGTGTAACGCAGGACCTCGGGGGTTACCCGTACGGAGTTCATGCCGGGGGAACGGCACACGGCCTCGGCTTGATTCCCGGCTCAAGGACCATGCCGACATCCCGTACCCGCCCAGCCCTCCACGCGGTCACCGGTTCGGTGCCGTGCGGCCGGCGACAGCCGGCGCCAGGCGGTCTGCTCAACGCCGAATGATCACCGGACACCAGCACCTGGGCCGCCTGGGCCGCCGCGGCGACTACGGCGGGCCGGCCTGTTGGGTTCGGACAAGCCTCCTCGCGGGCAGCAGCACCGACCGAGTCCTGCACCGCGCGCTGCAGGCAGCCCCAAGAGCGGGCCTCATGATCGGCCGAACAGCTCCCAGCCGCCGCTGATGGACAGCGCGGATCGGGGTACACGGGCGGGCATGTCGACGAAGACTGAACGCCTCATGTCCTTGCGGGCCGCACGGCAGCTGCGCCGGGTTCGCGCCTTCTACTCGGCCGGTGCCCTGCTGTGGGCGGCAGCCGCGGCCTGGACCGGATGGACCCATCCCGGAAGCCGGCAGATGTGGGTGTCTCTTCTCCTCCTGGCGGTTTTCGCCGGCCTGCTCGCCACGACCTCCGTCTGGCTGTGGCGCTTCCAGGCCGCCCCGGGCCCCAAGCCCGCGCATCACGCCGCCCCTGGCCGCGTACGCACACGGCACACCGCCTTGGGTCACGCACGTACGTATCACGCCGCCCCGTGACGCGTAGCCGCTCCACGCCACACGAGCGCCTGAGGTCGGTACCTCGACGCACCACCTTTTCACCGCGGCCCGATGCCATGTCAGAAGCCTTTCGGAGCACGATCATCACGGAGGATGAGGGAGCAGAACGACGCTCACACTCCGTCCCACGCGAGGAGTCCCTATGACCACCTTCGTCATCACCGTTCCCGGCACGTTCACCTCGGGCATCACCGACTCCGAGCGCGCCGCCCTCGAACGGAAGCTGGCCCCCCAGCACACAGACGTGAGCGAGAGCGAAGGCGTGAACCTGCTGACGCTGAACGAGGACGGCACGTTCGCCATCCGGCTGGAGGTCGAGGCCGCCGACCGTTACGAGGCGAAACTGGACGCGACGAGGCTCGTCTCGGCCGCACTGGGGGAGGCGGGAATCGCGGAAGCCGACGCCCCGCTCGGGCCGCCGGCCGTCACCGGCATCGACAGCGATCTCTGACGTGCCGGTGAGCGGCCGTCTCGGCTTACAAGGCTGATGCGGGGGCATACGGACAGCACCCTTCGAGAGGAGCCTGTTCATGCTTGGCATAGTTGCGGCGGTGCTGTTCTTCATCGCCTTCCTGATCAACGCGGCGGACATCAGCACCAACGACGCGTTCACCTCGGCGAACGTGATGCTGCTCGGGCTGACTGCCCTGGCCCTGCAGGTGGCGGGCATCGGGGCCGGCCGGAGCGTCAGACGGCGTTCCTGACACGACGCCGCGACAGCACTCGATTCCGTGTATTCCGAGTAGCTGCGGCCATGGGGCCCCGCTGGGCAGCGACGGGAGAGGTTCCCGTCGCGTCAAAGGCGGGGCCTTTCCGAACGTTCGGCAGATGGAAGACCATGCAGAGGTAGTTTTCACCTGCGCTGTCCCCGTATCGGCAGATTCTTGAGGCGCTGTATGGACGTACGGGTGAGGTCATGGAGGCCGTCGATGCCTGCGGGGCTTGTGAGGTTGCGGACGGGGCGGAAAGCGACGTGATCCTGTCTCGTCCCAGGATGCCCGTTCTGCGTGGTCGTGCGCTTCCACTGCCGCTGCCGTGCGCCTGGGCACATTCGGTCCGCGGCGGTACGCCGGAAGCATGACTGCACGACGTCCGTATCCGAGTGATCTGTCCGATGCCCGCTGGGAGTTGATCGAGCCGACGCTGTCCGCGTGGCGGCTCGGGCGTCGGGGCAGGGACCGAGTGCTCCTTGGTCCGAGTCGCGAGCTTGGGGCCCGGGGCGACGTCGGTGATGCCGGGTTCCTCGCAGAGTCCCCTATGCTCGCGAGGCGGTTGGTACGAGCAGTTCATTCGGGGGGGGCGCGGAGCCACATGGCCGACGAGATCAAGTACGAGCACAAAACCGTGCAGACAGTTCGCGGCACCGACGGCTTGGTGATCTCGAAGATGCAGAAGGACGGCTGGGAGCTCGTGGAGCAGACCCAGGGCATGGTGCGCTCCACCCTCGACTTCCGCCGGCCGAAGAAACCGCTGCCGCGGTTCCTGATCGGCACCGCGGTCGGGGGCCTCGTGATCCTGGCCATCGTCATCGGCGTGGCCGCGGCGCTCGAGGACGGAGACGGAGACGGGAACAAGGACGAGTCGAACAAGTCGGCGGCGGCCACTGCGAGCGCGGAGCCCTCCGAACCGTCGGCCCCGACAGCGGCCAGGTCGGCTGCCGCTGAGGTGATCACGCCTCGGAACAACTCGGAGTTCGCGGCGCTGTTGAAGACGCCGGACTCGTGCGACAACGCGAACCTGGACTTCGCGACCAAGTACAAGGGCAAGACGGTCGCGTTCGACGGCTCGATCGTGAATATGGCGCCCCACGGTGACTACGACACCCGCTACGACTTCCTCCTGGGCCCGGGTGACAAGGGACCGAGCACGGGGATCGGACCGGCCTTCCAGTACGAGGACGTCAACATCCTCAACCTGAAACTGACCGGCCGGAACACCCCCGACACCGTCCGCGCGGGCGATAAGTTCCGCTTCGTCGCCGAGGTGCGCGAATTCAACGCGAAGCAGTGCCTCTTCTTCCTCGAACCGGTCTCGACGGAAACCCGGTAGCCCAGGTGGGCAGCCGCGTCATCACGGACCAGCATGCCCGACCATTCCCTCCATGGTGATCATTTCCGGATTCGCGGGTCACTTGGCTTCCCGTAGATCGTTTTACTGAGAAGCGTCTCCGAAGGACGGGATACCGACGTCGCCTCCCCGAGTTCAGGTACAGCGGGGTGATCGTGGGTTTGTCGCCACAGGGTTTTGAACGCTTCCGCGACGGCCTCGCAGGTGGCCGCGAGGTCGTCGTCCGTGACCGCGGCGGAGACGAACCAGCAGGCCGTGGGAAGGCGTTGGCGTGGACTCCGCGTTTGAGGAGTTCGTGTCGGAAGGCGTGGGACCGGGCCCGGTCGACGCGCAGCAGGTCGCGGTAGTGGCGGGGTGGGGCGGCCGTCGGCGGTGAAGACGGTCTGGAACATGGCGCCAACGCCTTGGACGGAGCAGGGGATTCCCTGGTCGTGCGCCGCCTTCCGTGCCGTCTCCATCACCTGACGGCCGGTGTCGTCGATCCGCAGGAAGACTGCGGGACCGCCGAGTTGCCGCAGGCCACCAGGGTGGCCGTCACGCACAGCGGCGGCCGCGGAATCGGCTGTCCGTCGCAGGGGGGCAGAGATGGTGATCGTGGGAGAGCTCGTCCACGGGTCGGACGGAGAGCGAGGGCGGGCCGACGAAGCACTCCCCCAGGGGTGGTTCCGCCGCCGGCCGGCCTACCCGCCGGTTACTCGGCGGTGGGTACCCCGCGGAGCGCCTGGCCGACATGGGTCTGGCTCAGACCGACCGCGTGGGCGATCGTCTCCCTGTCGATGCCGCGTTCGTGTGCGGCGCGCATCGCGGCGTTCCGGCGGGCGACGCGGGCTCGGCGGCGGTCGCGGGACGCCGACCGTGCGCTGGAGAAGCCGTGCCCAGTACAGGAGCGCGCGGCCGGTCCAGAGGGTGAAGGGTCGGGGTGCGGGTGCGGTCGGATTGGCCAACAGGTCCCCCTCGCGATCGACACGGGTGTCGCTACCGAAGGTGACGGACCGCCATGTCCGGCCACAAGGGCGCAAAACCAGCCTCCGGAACAGGCGGGGCAGGTGGGAAGACCTCGGCGTGGGCGAGTGAGGGATCGCCCTGATCGCCGCCGCATCGATCAGGGTGTCGTGTTCCTGTGCGCGGGGCCCGCCGATGGCCGACGGGCGCGCACCGTCTCAGGCCGCGGTCGGCGGGTCGGCCGCCCCGGCGGCGCGGCGGTATTCGGCGTTGATGCGCTGGGCTTCCTCGAGCTGGTC
>NZ_JBHXRW010000021.1:0-136131 GCF_042716635.1 Streptomyces sp. NPDC058664
TGGCTGGTTGTCCTGTGGGCCGGCGTTCGAGCCGGGCATTTCGCCAGGCCGTCAGCGTCGGCTCGATCAGGGCCCATCGGGCGTCGGACAGGTCGCTGGGGTAGGGCTTGCGCTCGCTCACGGCACAGCGTGTACATGACCGCGTTCGAAGGGTGTAGTTCCGCTGACTGTCCGGCGATTCTGGGGCGTCTTCAAACCAGACGGACTTCGAGACACGGAAGCGAACGAGACGGGCAGGCGGGTTCGTGATCCGGGTGGGGATACACACCTCCTATCGGGCAGAGGCGATCAAACTGGGGCATGAACAAACCTCGCATACGAGAAAAGTGCTACGTAAACGCCCACTAAGAGGGCATCTGATCAACGTTCATGCCGGTGTGGGTGGCATGTCTGTTTCGATTCGCCAGGTTGGTGCTGATTCTCCGGTGAGTTCGCGGCTCATTCTGTCGGCCATTGCCCAGTGGATCATCGTTCGAGACCTCTGCGGCAGGGCTTCGTAGTCACGCGCGAGACGGCGGTGCTGCATCAGCCGGCCGAAGGTCCGCTCGATCACCCACCGCTTGGGCAACGGCCGGAAGCCCTTCTCTTTCGGTCGCTGCACCACCTCCACATCGAGGCCAAGGTGGGCGCCGTGCTGGATGACGCCGGTCTGGTAGCCACCGTCGGCCCAGACCTTGGTCACGCTCGGACGGGCCGCCGCAGGCTCGGTCAAGGCCTGCTTGCCTCCGGCGGAGTCGTGGACGGAGGCGGCGGTGACCAGGACGGCCAGGACGAGACCGAGGGTGTCGGTGATCAGGTGGCGCTTGCGTCCTTTGATCTTCTTGCCGGCGTCGATGCCCTGACTGGCTTCGGCGGCGTTTCCCGAGGTCTTCACGCTCTGCGCGTCCACCACGGCCGCGGACGGCTCCACCGTTCGGGCGTTCGCCCGGCGGGTCCTGTCCCGCAGCAGATCATGGGCCTGCTCGGTGGTTCCGTCCGCCTCCCACTTGGCGTAGTAGTCGTAGACGGTCTTGAACGGCGGGAAGTCGTGCGGCAGGTACTCCCACGGGATCCCGGTGCGGTTGACGTAGAGGATCGCGTTCACGATCTCTCTCAGATCATGCACCCGCGCCGCCGCCCCGGGTCCTGACCGGGCGGCCCGCCAGGCGACGAACACCGGCTCGATCAATGCCCAGCGGGCATCGGAGACGTCACTGCGATACGCACGCCGGGCACTCATACTCCGGCCAACGACCAACGACCAACGAGCCGTGCAGTCACAAGAACATCCCAAAACATCAACTACCCAGATCGGATGCCCTCTAAGAGCTGTTGATCTCGATCGTGTTGTACGGATGGTGGGCATCCTGGTGCGATGGATGATGCTGAGGCGAAGTGGCAGTCGTGGTTGTCCGGGCTCGCTCCGTCGAAGCGGGCCACGGCGGAGTCGCTCCGAACGCAGTTCGAGGCTCTCGGCGCGACTGATGCGCCGGATTGGGTGAGGTCGGAGATCGATGAGAACCAGCCGCAATTGGCTCGCTTCGTGCTGCTCCGCTCCCTCTGGCGTGGTGCGATCGACGGATGGGCAGGCCCGGGAGTCTTGGAACAAGTACCAGCTGCCCGGCGCTTGCTGGATGCGGGTGCGGACAGGGATGACCTCGCACTCCTGGCTCGGGTAGTTGCCTACGAAGCGGTCTTCGCCACGGTCGACGAGCTTGATCGCGGTGCCGATGTGAACGTGTCCGGCGTCGACGCCGGCTGGGTGGTCGTGGAGTCCGGCGAGGATGGGTCCCTCACCGGCCGCCGCCTCTCGGGCCTTCACGAGGACCTGCTGACGATGGATCCGAGTGGTCGTGACGGGGCGGACTTCTGGCGGTAAGCCATCTTGGAACGCAACGGCCGGCCCCGCAGAGGCTGAGTCAGCAGCCCTCTTCCCAGCAGTTCCTCACCTCCAAGATCGCGGCGGCCGTGCACGCGGTCGCCGGGCCATGGTTCGGTCCGGTCACCGGCCCCGGGCACACGCGTTGGAGCGAGGCCGTCGACGCGTCCCTGCACCTGATCGCCGAGGACGTCGAGAGCTGTGGCCGGGACTCGGCCGACCTGCACAAGGCCGCCGACGCCACCCAGGCCGACGCCCAGATCCATGGCGGGGTTGTGCCGCCGACGCCGCCGACGCGGCTGCCGGAGTGGGCGGGGGTAAGGCGTGGTGCCGCTGATGGTCGGCGTGAGGATGACTTGGCTATTCGTCACTCGTGTCAGCGCCAGTGCGTCACGGCCGGTCAGTGTGAACTACCAGGTCGTTGGGGCTACACCGCTGACAGCCAGAGAACCCATCTCCACGGACACTCCCCCACCGGCCATCAGGTCATTCCTCTCCGCCAGCGTGGGCGTGTGCATGATGGTGTTGTCGTTCCCAGACCTCTTCGGGGGCTCCGAGATCTCACCGCCGGTACGTGACGCGGTGATCGGAAAGGTCACCGGGGGACGAGCGGGAGGACCCCCGGATCGGTACGACGACCGTGCTCGTGCTCGTGCTCGTGCTCGTCGGCACCCTACGGGGATGGCGTCGTCGAGTACGAGCGTCCTCGACCGGCTGACCCGCGCGCTGCGGTCGGCGGGGCGGCCCCGGGAGCGTAGCCGGCCTCAGAGGTCGTGCGTCGTACCGCCCTGCTGAGAAGCCGAGCCCCTTCGGGTGACGACGGGGCAGGCGCCCCTCTTGGCCCCGCCGGGCGCGGAGTACGCCGCGCCCGGCGTCGCCGCACCGAGTTGGTCCAGGATCTCGTCGGCGAGCAGATCCTGCGGGCCCTTGAGCGCATCGGCGGCCTCCTGGTCCGAAGGAAAGACCAGCTCGGCCGCGATGTTGTCCTGCACGATCCGGGCGAGGTTGTCCAGGGCCACGAGAACCGGGTCCGAGAGCGGCTCGGCGGCCGGCAGGTCGATCAGATGGGTGGCCACCTTCGCCGGGTTCATGCATGGCCGGATGATGATGGAGTTCTGGTTCAGTTCGGACGTGGCCCACTGGGACAGCACGACCGTGTACAGGTCCTGCCACGCCTCCTCACCGATCCGGGCCCGCCACTTTCGCAGGACGCCCTGCACACCCGTGATCTGGGCCTCGGCCGCGTACCTCATGTTGGTGCGGATGTCCGCGTACACGCTGGAGGAGAAGCCCTGGAACGACCTGATGTCGAAGGATCGGGCCGCGGTGGAGACCTCGATGAACGAGAGTGCGCCGTCGAGCACCCGCGCGCACGAGACCACCACCTCCGGTGGGATGCCGGCCTGGTCGAGCTGCTGCCGGGCGGCGGCCAGCGTGTCGGCGTACTGCCGGAGCGGTGTGATCCAGTCGGTGGTCGCGGTGTCCTTGAACGCGATCATCGCGAGGTCGTGCGGATCGATGCGGTCCGCGCCGGGGATGTTCGGAACCCTGTGGCTCAGGTGGGGCGCGATGATCGAGAAGACGCCGAGCGGCACATGGCTGACGGACTTCGCCAGCTCGAACACCTCCCCGACGGGATGCAGCGACTCCTGCGTGCCGTCGTGGACGAGGGTGAACCGTCCGCCCCTGGCGTCGTTCTGGACCACGAGGACGGGGCTGAGCTGCGCAATCAGATCCGACTTGAGCGCGGCGTAGTGCGACCGCATACCGCTGTTGACCGCCACGATCGCGTCACGGGCCCGACCGCGCCGAACGGCCGGGTCGCCGGCGGGTGCCCCGCTTCCGTCCTCGGCTGCCGCAGGTGAGGCCGCGAGGCCCGCCATGACGCCGGCCGCGGTGGTACGGCCGAGGAAGCTTCTGCGTGTGGTCATTCTCCGCCTTCCATAAGGGCCCGCTCGACGGGCGAGGGACAGGGAACACGAAGTGGACGGCGCGCGGCCCGTCTTCCCTGCGGAAGACACCGACGCGCCGGTGTTCCCGGCAGATGGACAACGATCCCGAGCACCCGCGCGCATCGGGTTGTCGCACATCGGGTTGTGCGGTGGCGGCCCCGTACCGACACGGCGCCCGCTCGGCCCGGGGGAACCTCACACGTCGTGTTCGCTCTCGGCGGCGGGCACACCCGAGGAGGAAGCAGTTGCGGGGTGTCGTCGAGATCGGATGGCGCAGGCGCGGGTTGTAGAGGGCCCCGGCCGAAACCGACCCGCGCCGACGTCGACCGAGCCAACGCCGCGCTCGCCGCTGGGGCGGGGGCTGGGACCGACGTGCCGTTCTGGGCCCTGGTGTGGGGTCCGCCGGCCTCTGGCGTCCACTCCCGGGCCGCGAAGGTCTTCGAGACCCTCGGCGACCGCCGCAACGCTGCCCTTCAGTACGCCACCAGCGTCAGCCGGCCGGGGGCGACGTACGCGCGGATCATCGCCCTCGGCCTGGTCGCGCAGGCCGAGCAGCAGGCCAAGGAGGACAGCATCCAGTAAGCGGGGGGACCGGGGCCAGGCGATCTGCACCGTGACCGGGGGGAAGTCCGTCTGTACTGTCCGTACTCTCAAGGCCGTCCGCTCGCTGCGTTCCGGCCTGCGCCCCTCCCGGCCCCGCGGCGTGCGGTGCGCCGCCGAACTTGACGAGCGCGCCCGCGTTTTCCTCGCCCACCGGCCAGAGAGTTTCCGCAGTTCGGGGCGGTGTCGGCAACCCGTGTCGGGAATCACGTCGGCAAACGACGGGCACCGACAGTCCTACTCGCGGGTTACTCGTCTCCCGGGGTTCGAGGGGGAGGCCGGGGCGAACCGCCACTGTCTTTCGCTCTCCTGCCGTAACCGCAGCCAGCTGGGCGGGCCGGGCTCTGAATTGCAGAGCCGACCGGGCACGCGTCACCCTGATAGACGAGGGCAGGTACTGACGTGCACACCAGCGACGAGATCTACCACCGGGTGCTCTGGGACCCGCGCTTCGACCCCGAGCGGTTCGTGATGGGAATCGCCGAGCGCGGGGCCCCGCCGAAGCGGATCCTGCTCGGCGACTTCGTACCGGGCGGGGAGATCCCCTGGCACCGGGTGGTGTTCTTCGAGGCGGACGGCCAGGTCGTCTGGGACCGCGCCTCCGGCATCGACCGGCTCGACGAGACCCTCGTCGGGCAGGTCGGTCCCGTGCCGGCCCCGGTACCCGGCGACGTCCTCGCCGTCCCGTCGACGAACCGCACCGCCGTCGCCTGGCTGCCGCCGGCGAAGTTGTGGCCGCCGATCCAACACATTCGCCGCGAACACGACCGGCAGATCCGCCGCTGGCCGCCACACGTCAACGTGCTCTTCGGTTTCGTCCCCGAGGCCGAGTTCGCCCGGGCCCTGCCGCTGGTCGCCGCGGCGCTCGCCGAGACGCCGCGGTTCACCGCCAGCCTGGCGGGCGTCCATTGGTTCGGGCACCGCGAGGACGCCACCGTCTGGCTCGACCCGGCCGCCGCCGACCACGAGCCCTGGGCGCGGCTGCGGGAGTCCCTGGAGCTCCGCTTCCCGCTCTGCGGATCGCACTCGCACGGCTTCACCCCGCACCTGTCCCTCGGTCGTGCCCCGGACCCGCACCCCCTCGCCCGCAAGGCGGAGGCTCTCCTCGGCCCCATGACAGCCCGGGTCGACGCGCTGGTCCTGCTCTCCCGGCGCGGCGACGAGCCGATGCAAGTCCGGGCCCGCGTCCTCCTCGGCAGCGGCGACGTACGTTACCCGGAGAATCCGGCCCTTCCGGGCAGCCCTCCGCCGTCACCGCCCCTCTAGGGCCTGTCCGATGGGTCGTGTGAGCCGATCAGGGCCGTGGCCTACTGTTTCGCTGCACGAAGGGGGGCGCCTGTCACGCGACACAGCCGAAGCAGAGGCGGGGATGAAGGGAATCACGTTTCCTGCCTGGCACGGAAAGCACTACGTGACCCTGGCTGAGCTGCTGGTCCGCCTCGGCAGCTTCGGCCTGGACCTGACGTGGCGCCGGCGGTTAACCCGCTGGTCTCTCGGCTCGGGGATCGTGTGCTTGATCTGGCGTCTGCGCAGGTGACGCCGGTTGCGGCATTCTCTCCCACGTGCCGTCCGCCGACCACCTTCGATGACGGTCGTGAACCGTCTTCCAGCTACCGAAGCAGGAGGAAGGTCCCGCCAGGGGAGGCCGGTCCGCTGCCGGAACAGAATCCCGTTGATCACACGACGGTGGCGTTGCCGGCGTCCACCTCGCCCGCGATTCGGTGGCAAGTGCGGCCCAGCCGAGCCCACTCTTCATCCGCAAGATCTCCCCGCCCCATGTCCCACGGAACGAGTTCCCGGCGGGAGCGTCATACGACCCATGGGACACGACCTGGGACTTGTCCGGGATCGTGTGCCGGATGCCGCGGCGCCGCAGGTGGTCACGGACGGGGCCGTTGCCGTAGGGCTTGTCCGCAGCGGGGCTGTCCGGGCTGCGAGCGGTGCCGGCGTGCCCCGGCCACGCCGGACGGCGTCCCTCGCGACCTCGCGCGGCCACGCGGTCTGCGTCGAGCCCGATGTGCGGGTCCGGCACACCCTCTGATGGTCAGTCGGTGACGACGACGTCCTCGGCCGGCGGGGCCTTCGCCTCGACCGGCCTGCCGTAGTGCGAGTAGGTGGTCGTCCCCGACACCTCGCCGCCCTTCGTGACGATCTTCAGGATGTACGGGGGGCCCTCCGCGGCGATGTAGACCGTCGTCTCGCTTTCGGTGCCCGGCCTCACCAGCTTCAGCGCCTTCCGCCCGTCGACGGTGGTCGGGGCGCCCTTCGCGGAGTCGTCGTCCCATCCTTTCTCCAGTTCGGTGAAATCTCTTTTCCCCCTGCAGATCCCCAGTTCGTCCGGGGCGTCGGGGCCGTCGACGGGCGGCTTCGTCCAGCGGCCCCTGAGCTTGTCGACCAGGGCCTCCAGGTCCTGCGGGCTCCGGTGCCGCTCCTGCGTGCGCAGGAGCGACTCGTCGCGGCGCAGGTACACGTCCTTGCCGGCGATCTTGACCAGTTCGGCCACGCCCTCCGAGCCGTAGGACATCGTGGCGGTACAGTCCCCCCGGCCGTCGAAGGAGACGTGGCTCTTGATCGGCACCGCCATGGAGAGCATGTCGGTGTGAATGGTCACGGACTTCGCCGACTCCGTCGCCTCGATCGCCCTGCCGAGAATCTCAGGCCTGGTCAGGTCGCCCAGGAACGGACCACAGGCGGTGGCGGAGAGAGTGACGGCCACGCAGACCAGGGTGGCCGCGGGGTGGCGGAGTGCGGCAGGCATGGTGGGAGTATCCCCGAGGGGGATGAACGGGAGGAAGGGGCCCGTGTGGCCCCCGGTGTTGGTGGTGCGTGCTGAATGCCGCGTGGTGGCGTTCATGAACGGTCTTCCAGGGACCGCACCGCTCGGGTGGGTCACACCCCTGAACACCGGTCCGCGTCCGATGCGGGATCCCGTCGATCACGTGCCGGCGGTCCCGTCGCCGGCCACAACGCCCGTTACCGACCGGCAGGAACGGCTGCGGCTGTCACCAGGGCGTGTCCGGCGGCTCGTACGGGCGGCGCCCGTCCTCGTTCGGGAACACGAGGGGGGAGGCGGGCCCTCGGGGAACGGGCGTTGCGTAGGCTCCGAGGGGAGCGTTCCGCGCCCGCACCGCGCGTCCGCACCGTGTGTCCGTACGACGAGGAGGACTCCCCATGAACACCGCCGACGAGGGACGGCAGCAGCTCGACGCGGCCAGTGTGCTCAACGCCAAGAGCACGCTCCTCCAGCTTCTCGCCCGCGCGGGGGTCTACACCGGTGACGCCGAGGAGCTGATCGGGCTCGTGGAGGCCGGTGCCCTCGCCCTCGCGCACACGGAGCTCGCCGACACCGCGCGGAGTGGCCCGGAGGAGAAGGGGGCGCTCTACGCGTCCGGCTGGTCCGACGGCGCCCGGGCCGTCATCGACGGTCTCGGGGCGCTCGCCGAGCGGGCCCTGGTCCGTGCCGTCACCGCCGGCCCGTCGGCCTCCTCGCCCGACGAGCGTTCCCCCGTCGGGCGGGCGGAGATGGAGCGGGCCAAGGTGGCGGTCACGCCGCTCTACCTGTCGTTCGCCGACGTCTCGGACCTCGATCCGGAGGTGACCGAGCAGGTGCTCGGCGCCGTCCTGCGCACGATGAGCCCCCGGCAGCGGGCCGGGTACCCGGGGCGGCTGGCGGAGTTCGCCTCGGCCCACCGCGCCCACCTGGAGCGGTTGTACGCGGAGTACGGGCCGGGCAGCCCGATCGCGATCCACGGCCGTTACTCCCTCGTCCACTCCCCCACCAGCGTCGCCGTACTGGAGCGACTCGCCGCGACGCCGTCGGCGCTGCACGAGGAGTGGGACGCCTCCGAGCTGCCGCCCGCGTGGCTCGACGGTCTGACGGCGGCCTGGGGCTCACCCGCCTGAGCCCTGGACCACAACTCGCCGCTTCTGACGAGCAGTTGCGTCAGCCCGTCTCCAGGGCGCGCGACTGTGCGGTGGTTCCGCCCCGGGGGAACCACCCGGATCGCCGTGCCGGGGTGCTGCCCGACCGCCGTCACCCCGGCCCTCCGGCCCGCGCACTCCGCCCGCCTGCGCGGACGAACCGTTCGTCCGGCTGCCACCCCGAGGTCAGTGGCCGTCCACCGCCTCGGTGCCCGGATCCCGCACGGTGCACGTGCGGGTGACCCTCGATCCGGCCGCCCGCCGCCTCATCCGCGTGAGCGCGACGACGACCTGACGAAGGGCACCGCCGGTGGCGCGGTGCAGAGCATGGACATCGCCCTCGGCCCACCCGAAGGACTCGGCCCGCCCATGAATGGAGTGGCTCCGTGACCGTGACCGCCGCCCGGGGATTCCTTGCCGGCGGGGTGACCGCCGGCATCAGGACGTCCGGCGATCCCGACCTCGCCCTCGCCTCCGACCGCGTCCAGGCCGCGCCGGTCCACCGGTCGCGGCGGGCCCTCGCGCGGGGCGGGGTCTGCGCGGTCTTCCTGAACTCCGGCGGCGCCAAGGCGTGCACGGGGCCGGCCGGAGCCGACGACGCGCGGACGACGGCCGCGTACGCGCACGAGAACAGCGCCTGCGGCTCATGAGCGGAGGAGGGGGAGGAGGAGCGGGGATGGGGACGCTCGGGGGCGGCCCGCCGTGGAGAGTGCGCGGAGCACGGACGGCGTGACGGTCCTGGACGGCCCGGCCGCCGTGCGGGGCGCGCACGCCGTGAGCGCCGTGACCCCCGTGGACCTGCCGGCCAGGGACCGGACCGCCGTCCTGACCTGGGCGGGCGGCTCCGGCCGCCCGCCCCTCCGGTCACACCGGACCCCCCTGGCGCTCACCCCCGGACAGGAATAGGTTAGGCTCACCTAACAAGAGCCGCGACGGCTGCTGCCCCCACCAGGGGGAGGTCCGCCGGAGGCTCCGTACACCCCTGCCCGGAGACAAGGATCCACCATGCCTTCTGTGTTCACCCCCCTGCACCGTCGCGTCCTCGCGGCGGGCGCCGCCGCGGTCTCGCTCGGCCTGATGGTGACCGGGTGCGGCTCGGACGAGAAGAAAGACGACGCGGCAGGGTCGGCGAGCGAGGCCCCGGCGGGCGCCTTCCCCGTCACCATCAAGAGCGCCCTCGGCGAGGCCGTCATCAAGGACAAGCCGAAGCGCGTGGTGACCCTCGGTCAGGGCTCCGCCGAGACCGCCATAGCCCTCGGCAACGTCCCGGTCGGCATCGAGAGCTACCCCTGGGGCAGCGACAAGACCGGCTACCTGCCCTGGATCCACGAAGCGGTGAAGAAGTCCGGCGCCACGCTGCCGAAGCAGTTCAACGGTGGCGAGGAGCTCGACATCGAGGCCATCACCGAGCTCGAGCCCGACGTCATCCTCGCCCCGTGGTCCGGCATCACGCAGAAGCAGTACGACATCCTCAAGGACATCGCGCCGACCGTCGCCTACCCCGACAAGGCGTGGAGCACCGACTGGGACCAGCAGATCGAGATCGTCTCCAAGGCGCTCGGTCAGCCGGAGAAGGCCAAGGAGCTCACGGCGAAGATCGACAAGCAGCTCGCCGACGCCGCCGCGACCCGCCCGAACTACAAGAACGTCACGTTCTCGTACATCTACAACACCGGCCCCGGCACCCTCGGCGTCTTCAAGCCCGAGGAGCAGCGCGTCGCGATGGTCTCCAAGCTGGGTCTCAAGGTCGACCCGGTCGTGAACACCTTCAAGGAGACCGACGGCACCGACTCCGCCCTCATCGGCCTGGAGAACGCCAACAAGCTGTCCAAGAGTGACATCGCCTTCACCTTCTACATGGACGACAAGTCCCGCAAGGAGATCGAGGCGCAGCCCCTGTACGCGGCGATCCCGGCCGTGAAGAAGAACGCGCTCGTCTACAGCCACGACCAGCCGTTCGTCACCGCCTCGTCGATGATCAACCCGCTGACGGTGCCGTACAGCATCGAGCGCTACCTCCCGATGATCGACAAGGCCGTCGCCAAGGCCGGGAAGTAACAGCGGATCCAGCGTGACCACTCTCTCCCGGATCGGCCAGGGCCCCGCCGTCGTACGGCGGGGCCCTGCCCGGCATGTCATGGCCGCCGTCCTGTGTCTGGTCCTGCTCGCCCTGGCGCTCCTCGCCAGCGTGATGTTCGGCAGCAGGCCGACGTCCGCCGGCGACGTCCTGCGGGTGATCACCGGTGACGGCGACGGCTACACCCGGACCGTCGTCGAGAGCCGCTACCCGCGTACCGCCCTCGGCGTGCTCGCGGGTCTCTGCCTCGGTGTCGCCGGCACCCTGATGCAGGGCATCACGCGCAATCCGCTCGCCGAGCCCGGACTTCTCGGCATCAACGCGGGCGCGTCCGCGAGCATCGTCGCCGCCACCGCGTTCCTGGGCGCCGCGGGACAGCGGGAGACCATCTGGTGGGCCCTCGCCGGCGCCCTCGCGACCGGTGTCGTCGTCCATGTCGTCGGCACCGCCGGCGGCGGTGGCGGACCGGTGCGCCTGGTCCTCGCGGGCGCGGTGCTCTCCGCCGTCCTCGCCGCGTTCATCCAGGCGGTCGCGCTGTCCGACCCGCGGGTCTTCGACACCTACCGCTACTGGGTGGTGGGCGCGCTCGGCGGGCGCGGCTTCGACGCCTTCTGGGCGGTCCTGCCGTTCGCCGCGGCCGGCCTGCTCCTCGCCCTGCTGCTCGCGCCGGGGCTCAACGCCATGGCGATGGGCGACGACAAGGCGGCCTCCCTCGGCATCAGTCCGACCCGGATCAAGGGGGCGGGGCTCCTCGCCGCGACCCTCCTCGCCGCCGCCGCGACGGCGGCCGTCGGGCCCATCGCCTTCGTCGGCCTCGCCGTCCCGCACGTGGTGCGGGTCCTCGTGGGCGCCGACTTCCGGGCCCAGATCCTGTTCACCTGCCTCGCGGGGCCCACGCTGCTGCTCTTCGCCGACGTCATCGGCCGGATCCTGCTGCGCCCGCAGGAGCTCATGGTCGGCGTGGTCACCGCCTTCGTCGGCGCCCCCGCCCTGCTCTTCGCCGTTCGCCGTATGAGGGGAGCGGCATGAAGACCGCCGACCTGACCGCAACCCCGGACAGCACCGTGACGGGCAACACCATGACAGGCGACACCATGACGGACAGCACCGTGACGGCGAGACGGGTACGGCCCGCAGGCCGCGGAGTGCTGCGGATCGGCCCCTGGGTCGCCGTCCCCGTGCGCCGCGCCACCGTGATCGCCGCGGTGGTGACGCTGCTGCTGCTCTGCGGGGCGGTCGTGGCCACCCTGTCGATGGGCAGGCTCGGCATCGGCCTGCCCGACCTGCCGTCGGCCCTCGCCGGTGACGCCACCGGCAAGAACGCCTTCGTCCTCAACAGGCTGCGCGGCCCGAGGCTCGTGGTGGCCATCGGCACCGGCGCGGCCTTCGGCCTGTCCGGAGCGCTGTTCCAGTCCGTCACGCGCAATCCGCTGGGCAGCCCCGACGTGATCGGGCTCGGCGCCGGTGCCGGGGCGGGAGCCGCCGCCGCGGCCCTCTTCCTGCCCGACGTGCTGCCCGTGGCCGTCGGGGCCCTGCTCGGCGCGGTCGTCGCGATGGCGGTCGTGTTCTTCGCCACCGGCACCGGATTCCGCAGCCCGGGACGGCTCGTGGTGGCCGGCATCGGCGTGGCCGCCATGGCGACGGCGCTGACCCAGTACGTCGTCTACGCCGTCGAGCGCGACAAGGCCAGCGCCCTCACCGCGTACGTCAACGGCAGCCTGAGCGCCCGTTCCTGGGACGACGCGTCGACCATCTGGACGGTGCTGCTCGTCTCCCTGCCGTTCGCGGCCCTCCTGGCGCGGCCTCTGAGCGTCAGCGAGATGGGGGACGACCTCTCCACCGGCCTGGGCGCCCGCCCCGGCCGGACCGCGACCCTCGCGGTCGTGCTGTCGATCGCCCTCTCGGCGGGCGCGGTCAGCGTGGCCGGGCCGATCGCGTTCGTCTCCCTGACGGCGCCGCAGATCGCCAAGCGCGTCACCCGCAGCGGCGGGCCGCACCTGGTCATGTCCACTCTGCTCGGGGCACTGCTCCTGGTCCTGGCCGACCTCACCGCGCAGCAGTCGCCGCTCTTCGACGACCTGCCGGTCGGCCTGTACACGATGGCCGTCGGAGGCGCGTACCTGGGATATCTGCTGCTCCGCGAGTGGCGGCGCCCCGCCTGACACCCCGGGCAGGTTCCCGACGCGACCGCCCCGTACGCCCTCCGGCGTGCGGGGCGGTTCGTCGTTCCGGGCGGCCGAGTCCGCCGTTCCGGGCGGTGCGGACGCCGTCCACCCGCCGGGCAACCGGGGCCCGTGCGGCGTCCGTCGGCGGATCAAGGACCACCCGGCTCCGTATACTGAGCGCACACGCTCCCTCACGTTCCGCGTACGGAGGTTCTCCTCTTGGGTGGTCGTCCCCAACCGGCCGACGGTGCCTCGCGGTCCGGCGGCTCCCTGGGAACCGCTGTGCGGCCCCCGTGGCACGAGCGGGCCAAGAAGGCCGTCGTGGCGGGCCGGTTCGACGCCGCCCTCGCGTCCGAGGCCGAGGGCCTGGCGCGGGCGGGACGGCTGACCCGCCCGGATCTGCGGATGCTGCTCCTGGTGACGGACGACCATCCGGGGTGGCTGACCGCCCGCCGTCTGGCGGTCGAGGCGCTCGAGGACGTGCCGGAGGTCGCGCAGCAGGTGCTCACGGCGCACGCGCAGATCGAGTTCTGGCCGCCGTTGGCGTACGAGGAGTCGACGGAGCACCTGGCGGACGGGCACGTGCTGCACACGGCGGCGGTACGGATCGGTCCGGCCGACGCCCAGGTGACAGGCCCGGCGCGGAGCGCCCCGACGGCGTCGCCGGCCCGCGGGGCCGCCGCCCGCGCGATGCTGCGCCGGCTCGCCGGCGTCGAGGGGCCGGAGGGGGAGGCCGGGAGCGGACGGCTCGCCGTGCCGGGCATGGGCACGGAGGCCTTCGAGTCGCTGCTGCACGCCCGGGTCCTGGCAGGGGAACCCGGCGAGGACCTCGCGGCCGAGGTCGTCCGCAGGGCGGGATCGGCCCGGCTGCGGCACCGGGACCTCCAGGTCCTGCTGTTCGGCGCGCGAGGACCGGGGTGGCGGGAGCCGCGCCTCCGCGCGCTGCGGCTCACCGCGCGGATGCAGGCCTCCGCCGCCACCCTGTTGCGCTGGCACGCGGACGCGCGGGGGGCGGAACTCCGGCACGTGGTCGTCCCGTCCGACGGAGGCTTCTCCTGCCGCTGGAGCTGGGCGGGCCCGGACGGTCCGGCGGTCGACGGCGCCGAGCGCACCGCCCGCGACCGCCGACAGGCCGTGCACCTCGGCGCGGTCGCCCTCCTGGCCCACCTCACGGGACTGCCCGTACCCGAGGAGGAACGGGCCCCGGACGACGGCGGGTCACGTCCCGCGGCCCGGATCCAACCGGTGCCGGCGGGTCAGGATCCGGTGAAGTACCTGAACAAGTACACCCAGTTGGAGATCATCTCCAGGCCGGAGTCGACGTTCACGACCGCCCCCAGGAGCGTCGTCTGCACCTACGCGTGCACGCTCGTGCGGACGGGGGCGGAGGTGCGGGTCAGCCGCCGGGCGAAGACGAGGGGGGACGCCCGGAGCGCCGCCGCGTCGGCGCTCATGGAGGAACTGGTCGCCGCGGACGCCGAGCGCACTCCCCCGGCGAAGGCGGCGGACCCGTCCGACGGCCCCACCGCCGTGTCCCCGTCGCGGACCGTCGCCGTGCCCCGCCCCCGGCCCGCGCCCGCCGTACCGCCTCCTCCCGCCGCCCCGGGGGGCCCCGCTCCCGCCGTCCCGTCTCCTCCCGCCGCCCCGACGGCCCCTGTCCCCGTGGCACGCGTGCCGGTCGCCGACGTCGTACGGGAGGCCCTCGCGGCCGGCTGCGCCGTCGCCTTCCTCCCGGACGCGGGCGACGGGGAGCCGGCCGGGCTGCTGCTCCATCGGGCCGACGGGGCCCCGATGCCGGACGCCGCGCTGCCGGCGCCGCTGTCGGTCGTGCGCCGGTCGCTGTACGCGCCCCGGGCGTCCGCGCCCGTGCCGGTGACGGGGTGGCGGGTCCCGCCGGCCGACGCCCTCCCCGTGCTGCTGCGACGGGACCGGGACGCCGGGTGGCATCCGACGGCGTCGGCGTGGGAGGAGGCGGCCCGGCTCGGGCTCGGGGCCGTCGCCGCGGGGTTCGTCCGTCCGGCGCTCTCCGTGGACGGGACGGACCGGTGGCGGATGGGACCGCTGCCCGCCGCCACCGCACGGGCCGTGGCGGAACTGGTCCTCCGTACGGCCCCGGACGTCCACGTCGTGGCCGGGCCCGCGGGGACGTCGCCGACCGCGTGGGACACCGTTCCGGCGTTCCTCGACTCCCTGGTGGACACGATGCTCCGCCCCCCGGCCGCGGCCCTCTTCGGCACGGGCCCGTTCCTCGCTCCGGCCGGTGGTCCGCTCGTCCCGGAGGAGGCCGAACGGGTCCGGCCGTGGCTGGACACGGTCGAGGACCGGCTCGACACCGGCCCGCGGCCCGGACTCGTCGTCGAGTTCGCCGAACCGTCCGAGGAGGAGGCCGTCGCGGGGCGGCTGACCGGCCGTCTCCTCGTGGCCGTCGACCCCGTCCGGCCGGACCACGAGGTCGCCGCGTCCCTCGTCGGGACGGTCCAGGAGGTTCCGGGGGACACCGAGCCGTACCGCCTGCGGGAGCGGGTGCGGCGACGGCTCGAGCGCTCGGTCCGCCACTGCGCGGTCCTGGCCGGGCTGCTCGCCTCCCCCGGACCGCTGGTCGCGGACGCGGAAGGGATCGCCCGGCTCCTGGCGGCCGAGGCCGATCTGGCCGCCGAGGGTCTGCTGCTCCGCTGGCCACCCGGACTGCGCGACCGGCTTTCCGCCCACACCGTCGTCGGTGCGGAGACCGGCGCCGGGACGGACGGCGCCGGCCCGGACGGCGCCGTCCGGGCCGACGGCACGCCCGGCGCCCGCGCCGCCGGGGGCGCGCCCCGGTTCAGCCTCCAAGCGCTGCTCGACTTCCGCTGGCAACTCGCGCTCGGCGGGGACGTACTGAGCGAAGCCGAGATGGACGAGCTCGCCGAGGCGGCCCGCCCCCTCGTCCGGGTGCGGGGCCGGTGGGTGCTGCTCGATCCCCTCACGGTCGCGCGCGTGCGCCGCCGGGAGCTCGGCCGGCTCACCGGCATCGACGCGCTCACCGCCGCCCTCACCGGCACCGTGGACGTCGAAGGACGCGCGGTGCCGTGCCGGGCGGGCGGGGACCTCGCCGGCGTCGTCGACGTCCTGCGCCGGGGGGAGCACGCGGCCCCCGTGCCCGCGCCCGCCGGGCTCCGCGCCGTACTGCGCGCCTACCAGGAACGGGCGCTGGCCTGGCTCTCGCACACCGGCGGCACCGGGTTCGGCGCGGTCCTCGCCGACGACATGGGGCTCGGCAAGACCCTGACCGCGATCGCGTACACCCTGCACCGGTACGAGAACGGGCACCGCGGCCCGGTCCTCGTGGTGTGCCCGTCGTCGCTCGTGACCAACTGGGAGCGGGAGTACCGCCGGTTCGCCCCGGACCTCGACGTGACCGTCTACCACGGCACCGGGCGGAGCCTCGACGCCGCCGGGGACCGGACCGTCGTCCTCACCACGTACGGCGTGCTGCGCCGCGACACCGGACTCGCCTCCCGCGGCTGGGACCTGGTGATCGCGGACGAGGCGCAGCACGCCAAGAACCACGCCTCCTCCACCGCCCGCCGTCTGCACGCGCTCACGTCGACCACGCGTCTCGCCCTGAGCGGGACCCCGGTGGAGAACAACCTGTCCGAGCTGTGGACCCTGCTCGACTGGGTCAACCCGGGCCTCTTCGGGCCCCTGAAGGCCTTCCGGTCCCGGTACGCGGCCGCCGCCGAACGCGACCCGGACGGTCCCGCCGCGCGCGCCCTCGCCCGGCTGATCGCGCCGTTCCTGCTGCGCCGCCGGAAGACCGATCCCCAGGTCGCCCCCGAACTGCCCGCGAAGGTCGAGACCCGGCGGATCGTCGAGCTCACCGCCGAACAGGTCGCCCTCTACGAGGCCGTCGTCCGCGAGACGATGGAGCAGCTCGCGGACTCCCCCGCGCTCGCCCGGTCAGGGCTGGTGTTCAAGCTGATCACCGCGTTGAAGCAGATCACCAACCACCCCGCCCACTACTGGGGCGAGGACCACCCCGGCCCCTCCCGTACGGCGGAGTTCACCGCCCGCTCGGCCAAGCTGGAGGCCCTCTCCGAACTCGTCGGGACGATCACCGGGCGCGGCGAGGCGGCGCTCGTCTTCACCAGCTACGTCGCCATGGGCCGGCTGCTCACCGAGCACCTCACGCACCTCGGTCACCGTCCGCTGTTCCTCCACGGCGGTCTGGACGCCCGGCAGCGGCAGGAACTCGTCGACGCCTTCCAGGCGGGCCTCTCCCCGCTGTTCGTGCTCTCCGTCAGAGCGGGCGGCACCGGCCTCACCCTGACCAGCGCCAGTCATGTCGTCCACTTCGACCGCAGCTGGAACGCGGCGGTCGAGGACCAGGCCTCCGACCGTGCGCACCGGATCGGGCAGCGGCGGACCGTCACCGTCCACCGCCTCGTCACCCGCGGCACGATCGAGGACCGGATCGACCAACTCCTCACGCACAAGCGGGCCTTGCAGGACACCGTCCTCGGCGCCGGGGAGACCGGGCTCGCCCGGCTGAGCGACCGTGAGCTCGCCGACCTCGTCGCTCTGGGAGGCCCGGAGTGACCCCGTCGGCGGCCGGGCCGCTCCCCGAGGGCGACACCCCCGGCCTCGGCCCCGTACTGGACGGCCTCGCCGATCCGCCCCCACCGCTTCCCGCGCTCGACACGCTGCGCGCGCTCGTCGCCGACGCCGCTCACCGCGCGGCCGCCCTCCTCGACGGCTCCGACGGCACCGGCGCCCTCCCCGCGGACGCCGTGGACGTCGACGACGTCACCGCCGACATCGTCCGCTTCGTCGCGCGGAGCGGGGACGCCCATCTGGAGCCCGCCGCCGCGCGGCTCGGCATGCCGACGGGGCAGCTGAGGCTGCTCGCCACGGCGCACCGGTTCGGCGGCCGGCCGGCCGTCGCCACCTGTCTCGCGCCGCAGCCGGCCGACCCCGATGTCCTGGCCGCCGCCGAGCACGCCGTCCAGCCGCTGCGCCCTTCCCCCACCGCCCCGGTGGAGCGCCACCACAACCGTCTCACCGACCCGCCCGCCCGCGTCCAGCTGCGCTACGGCCCCGACCTCCGCTGGCATCCGTACGTCGAGCGCTACGGCATCTGGCAGCCGGCCGCCGAGCCGGACCCCGACCCCGCCGTGGCGTACCAGGCGGCCCGCACGGCGCTCCGGGCACCGACCCGGAGGTAGGGGCGGGGGCCACCGAGCCCCCGCCCCCTCGGACCCGGTGTCACCGGCCGCGCTCCCACGCCTCGGCGAACATCTCGTGGAGCGGCGCCGTCGGCAGCACCCGGACGAACGGTCCCCCGATCTGGCCGCGCCACAGCGGGCGCACCAGGTGGCTCGCCAGCTTCACGGTCTCCAGGGGCAGGTGCGGTGCCTTCAGCTCGGTCCACTCGCCGGGCAGGAACAGGGTCCGGCCTGCCCGCGCCCGCTTGGCCTCGCTCACCGCGCCGGTGGTGAGGAGTTCCGCCCGGACCTCCGCGTGGCGCTTGGTCGTCCAGCCGTTCCAGCGGCGCACGTTCCGGTCGGTGGGCGCGGCGAGGGTCGCCAGCTGGAGGTACAGCGCGGCCGCGTCCGGGCCCACGCCCAGCTCCTCCGCGGCGCGCGTGACCAGTTCCGGGCAGGACCGGCGCGGATCCGCCTCGTACGCGCCGTCCGGTACCGCTCCCGACCCGGCCCGGCGCATCATACGGTCGAGGCCGCCTCCGGGGAGGAGCGGCGCGAACCTGTCGAGCTGCTCGATGAGGTCGGTGTTCTCGCGTACCCGCTGCCACACCTCGGGGTCGGCGACCGGAGCGGGCCGCAGGAAGGCGGCGCCGCCGGGGTCGCACACCACCAGGGGGCCGGAGTCGTACGCGATGACCGGCGGCTGCTCGTCCTCCTCCTTCCGGCGCTCCATCGAGACGGGGATCCGCGCGGGACCGAACCGCTCGGCGATCGGTACCGAGCTGTCCCGGATCCGCCCGTCGAACAGCTCCACGAGCAGTTCGGGACGGGCCAGTTCGGCTCGCAGCCGCTCGTACAGGGCGTTCGCCCCGGCCATCGCGGGATCGCCGACGGGCCGGTCGGTCCACGCCCACACCAGTGCGCTCGCGATCCGCTCGAGCGGGAGGCCCACGGGGGTGCCGTACCGCACGTCGGTCCCCGCCGGGGGCAGGGCCTTCACATCCACCGCCGAACCGTACGTGCGTGCCGCGAGGACCCAGCCGGCCGCCGGCACCGTCGCGTCCGCGGCCGCCTCGTAGCCGCCCGCGAGGCGGCGCGCCCACACCTCGGAGAGGCCCAGATCGGCCTCCAGGGCGTCGGCCGCCTCGTCGTGCACGGCCGGCAGCACGCCGACCAGCTCCCGCCACACGGCGGCCATCCGCTCGACGGCCGCCTCCAGTCCGCCGGGCCGCCACAGCTCGGCCGGGTCGTCGGGCACGGCCCCGGCCAGGACGGCCCTGCGCCCGGCGGCGCCGAGGCGCCCGCGCACCTCCTCGTAGAACTCGACCGTCGTCGGGGTCGCCCTGTACGGAGCCTTGCGGGCGAGGGCCCGGTCCTCGTCCCGGCCGGACCGGCCGACGAGACCGGCGACGACGAGCCTGGCCACCGCTCGTCGTACGCCCGTCAGTTCGGCGAAGCGCGCGGCCGCCGTCTCCGGTACGGACAGGGGCCCGTGGGTGTCGACCGCCGCGAGCAGGGCCCGCAGGCGGGTGGCGTCGTCCCGCTCCACGCGTACGAGCCGGGCCTCCGGGACGGCCGCCGGGACGGGGTCGGCGCCCCGTTCCCGGGCGGCGGGCGCGACGAACCAGCACGTCGCCCCGCCGTCCCACACGGCGGCGGAGACCACGGCCGTCCCGCCCTCCCGCAGCCCGTCCAGGGTCGCGGTGTCGGTGGTACGGCCCACCCACCAGCGGCTGCCCCGGCGGGCGAACGGCTGGTCGGCCCAGGTGTCCAGGAGCGCGAGCAGCGCGGCCCTGTCCGCGTCCGGGGTCGGTTCCACCGCGGCCCGCCAGGCCACGGCGTCGATCGCGCCGAGCAGCTGGGACCAGTCGTGCGGCGGCGCGGGCGGCGCGAGCCGCCGCACCTCCTCCACGATCGTCCCGGTGAGGCAGGCGCCGTCGGCGGCAAGGGCGCTCAGCGTCGCCGGCAGGGCCACGTCACGGGTCCGGCGCCAGGTGTCGCGCCCGCCCTCGGCGACGAGACCGAACAGGGCGGGCATCAGCTCGGTGTCCGGTGCGGTCCGGCGCGGTGGGGCGGCCGGGGCCTCGGCCAGCAGGGTGACCCGCCGGTGCAGGGCGCGCCGCCGCTCCTCCACCCGGGCGGCGCGCCCGGCCACCGCGACGACGGCCTCGCGGAGCACCGGGTCGGTGATCTCCGGCAGCTCCCGCGCGACGGCGGCGCGCAGGGCCTCCAGGTCGCCGTCGAGGGCGGCGGCCAGGAGCGTGTCGGCCGTCGGGCGTCCCACCGTCCGCAGCGTCCGGGAGCCGGCCGTGTCCCGGGTCCGCAGCAGGTACCAGAACGCCGGGGGCAGGGCCACCCCGTGGGACACGGTGGCCCGCCGGTTCGGCCTCGCCCGGTGGTGCCGGGGCGACTGGTGGCCGGCCAGCTCCCACAGCAGGGTCCCGTCGGCGGCGTACGCGCGGACGCCCGTGCGGGTCTCCGCCTCGGCGAGGACCACGTCCTCGACGGCGCCCTCGGGCGGCGCCCACAGTCCCCAGGGCTCCTGGCCGGGCCGGTCGATGTCGAAGCGTGCCGTGCGCCCGTCGATGCTCTCCAGGAGGAAGTGGTCGGGCGCGTTGTCGCGGTACCGGGTGCGGTAGAGGATCCGGGTGCCGACGAGCCCGTCCCGGCTGCCCAGGGGGGAGTCGGCCAGGCCCCCGGGCAGCGGCGCGAGCTGCAGGGCCTCGCGGGCGAGGGACATGCCGGTCTCGGACGGTTCCGCGGCCGGATCGGGGCTCGGGGCGCGGCCGGGGAAGTCCGGCAGCGGCGTCGCTCCCTGCCGCTCACCGGTGACCGGGTCCACGACCTCCCACGGCTTGCGGCCGTAGACGGCGTTGGTCCAGACGCGGGAGCCGTCGGAGAGTTGCAGCTCGTCCCGGTCGATCCCCTCCGTGTCGCCGGGGCGGGTCACGCGGAAGCCTCCGTGCCGGCCGCCTCCGTCGGCGGTCTCGAACTGGAAGCCGTAGGCCCCGTCCAGGCTGCCGCCGAAGGGCACGAGGCCGCCCGGCTCGGTCGGGGTGAACGGCTCCTCGGGGCGGTCGGCCCAGGCGGCGACGTCGCAGTAGTACGGGTTCTGCTTGAGGCTCCAGCTCACCAGGAAGGATCCGCCGACGTAATGGACGGCGAACATGGTCGCGTCCTCGGGCACGGTGAACCGGCAGGAGCCGCGCACCCCGTCGGGGTCGACGGCGACGGCCCGGTCCTTCCCGAACACCGTGAGCACCGGCCAGGTGCAGGTCACACCCTCCACACCGGGCAGTACGGCGGCGCCGGGCAGCCCGGCGACGGCGCCCCCTTCCGGCGCCCCTGTCGCGCCGGGGAGCGCCGCCCCGGCCGTCGGACCGTCGGCCACCCCGTCGGCCGCCGCCTTCCCTGCCGCGTCCTCCGCGAACTCCGCGTACACCGACTCCAGGGCCGGCCAGGCGAGTTCCTCCGGCAGCCCGGCCGCCAGCGAGCGCCGCAGCGCGCCTCCGGCGGAGGCGTCCGCGAGGGCGTCGGCGACTCCCCCGAGCGCCGTCACCGTCGGCCGGTCGAGCAGCGTCTCCAGTTCGGCGACGGCCTCCTCGGCCCCGGCCATGCCGCCGCCCCCGACGGTTTCGACGAGTCTGCCGACCCGCGCGGCCACCTCGTGGGCGATGCCCTCGTTCCCCGGGAGCAGGGTCACCGCGCTGCCGGGCTTGCGCCCGGGGACCCTGTACCCGTCGGGCATGAGACCGGCGTGCACGGTTCCTTCGAGGCGGGGGCCGAACACCGGGTCGGCGGCGAGCGCGGTGAGGTCCCGCCGGGACCGCTCGCCCCAGAAGCGCATCCGGGTCTCCGGGCCCGGGTCGACGACCGTGACCCCGGCCGCCAGGCAGGCGTCGAGGACGTCCGCGTCGAAGCCCTTGTAGTGGTGCCGGGTGGTGTGCACGGTCACGGCGTGACCGGCCGCCCGCAGGCGCGGCCCCAGCCGGCCCACGAGGTCGAGGAACTCCGGCGGCAGCGGCTGCCGTCCGACACCGCCGCGGGGCTGCCGCGCGTACTGGTACATGTGGACGAAGTGCCCGACCCAGTGGTGCAGTCCGCCCTCCGGTACCACCCGTCCGGCTTCCATCGCCTCCGTCGCACCGCAGCCGATCAGCGTCCGCAGCCACGCCCCGCCGTCGGTGACGCCCTCGGGGAAGACCTCGACGAGCCCGGCCGCGACCTCGTCCGTCGGCGGATGTGCCGTCAGGAGCGGCTCGGCGGCGGTCAGGAGCGCGTCCGGCACGGACTTCTTCCGGGCCACCGACACGATGGCGCCGACGACCCGGGCGACCTCGTCCTCCCCGTGCCCCGCGGCCTTGGCGGAGGCCCTCACCCTGCGCACGAGATCCGCCGGCAGGTCCGCCTTCGAACCCGACCACGCGGTCAGGAACGCGCCCAGGGCCGTGTGCGCCTCGGCGGGCTCCAGGGTCCCGGCGAGGAACTTCTGGTGAGCCCCGAACTCCTTGGCCGGCATGGCCCCGCCCCTGGCGAACAGCAGCCCGTTGGCCCGGCGGTAGGCGGGGTCCACCGGCAGCCCGTGCTCGGCCTCGGCCGTCCGCGCCGCCACGTACGCCCGACCGCCCGGCCGGCTCCCGTAACCGATCAGCCGATGGCCCACGGTGTCCCAGAACCACGGCAGGTGGGCCGGCGGGAGCTGCCGCGCCCGCCACGCCATCGCGTCGACGAACGCGCCGGGCTTGGTCCAGGTCCGGCCGAGTTCGGCACGCATGTCCTCGACCAGGTCGCGCGCCGTGTCGGCCGCGCCGGGGTCGTGGGCGGCCACCCAGTCGGCGTACGTGGTCGAGGTGTGCGTACCGCCGTGGGCGGGCAACAGGGCTTCGAGCGAGGCGATCATGCTCCGGATCGTCGCACGCCCCACCGACACCGCCGTCCGCGAGGCCGGGCGAGGCGGTGGAGGTGGAGGCCCGTCGCGCGGGAGAAGGGTGGCGAGGACCTCCTCCCCGAGCTTTGGGAGCGCTCTCAGAATGTCGGTGGCTGCGGATATCCTGATCCACGCAGATCCCACGGAACCGACAAGACCCGACAGGCCGCGGCCCGTCCCACGCAGCCGAGGAGCGCCCGCCTTGCCCGAGCAGACCACGGGGCCCCGCCCCACGCTGGAAGCCGTCGCCGCTCGCGCCGGCGTGTCCCGCGCCACGGCCTCCCGGGTCGTCAACGGGGGCGCGGGCGTGCGCCCTCCGCTGGTCGAGAAGGTGCGCAGGGCCGTCGACGAGCTCGGGTACGTGCCCAACCACGCCGCCCGCACCCTGGTCACCCGGCGCAACGGCGCGGTGGCCGTGATCATCGCGGAGCCCGAGTTCCGGATCTTCTCCGACCCCTTCTTCGAGCAGCAGGTACGCGGCATCAGCCGGGAGCTGACGGCGCACGACGCCCAGCTGGTGCTGCTGTGGGTGGAGGGGCCGGGGGACCACGAGCGGATCGCCCGCTATCTCGGCGGGGGCCACGTCGACGGCGCGCTCGCGTTCTCCCTGCACAGCGACGACGCGCTGCCGGCCGTGATCGAGGGCGCGCGGATCCCGGTGGTGCTCGGCGGGCGGCCCGCCCCCGGCATCGATCCGGCCGTGCCCTTCGTCGACTGCGACAACCGCGGGGGCGCCCGCGAGGCGGTGCGGCACCTGGTGGACCGCGGGTGCCGGAGCATCGCCCACATCTCGGGACCCGCCGACCAGACCTCGGCGATCGACCGGCTGCACGGCTACCGGGACGTCCTCATCGACGCCGATCCCGCGCTGCTGCGCACGGGCGACTTCACCGAGGAGAGCGGCGCCCGCGCCATGGCCGAGCTCCTCGATCGGAGGCCGGACGTCGACGGGGTGTTCGTCGCCAACGACCTGATGGCGTCGGGTGCGCTGCTGACCCTGCGGGAGCGTGGCCTACGGGTGCCGGAGGACGTGGCGGTCGTCGGCTTCGACGACATGGCATCGGTGGTCGGCAGGACCTCCCCCGCCCTGACCACCGTGCACCAGGACATCGAGGGGATGGGCCGGCTCATGGTGAAGCTGCTCATGCGGCGGCTCGACGGGACCGGGCCCGGGATCCCTGCCTCCGTGATCACCCCGACCTCGCTGGTCCGCCGCGACTCGGCCTGACGCCGTCCCGGGCGGCCCGTTCCGGGCCGGGAGCGCGTGGGCGGCGGGGGCCCCGGGGGTAACCGGGGGCCCCCCCCCGTACGCGGGTTCCGGCCGGGGGGGGGGGGGGTAGGGGTGAACCACCCCCCCCCCGGCCGCCGGGAGGAGACCCGGCCCCCCCCGCCCGCCGGGGGGGGGGGGGGGGGGGGGGGGGGGGGGGGGGGGGGGGGGGGCGCCCGGGTGTTCCCCGGCGCCCCCCCCCCCCGATTCCGCTGATCCGTCCGGGCGGGTCAGTCGTAAGGGATGACCACCACCGACCGGTCCGTGCCCGTCTGGAGCCGCGCGTCACCGTTCCCGATGGCGCTCCAGACCTCGAGGCGCACCGTTCCGCCGCTCAGGTTGCCGAGGGTGCCGGTGGCGGACCTCAGGCCGCGGGACTGGGCGTACTCCTCCCAGCCGGTCACCGGATCGGTCGCGAAGTAGTGGTACGTCTCCGTCCGTTCGAAGGTGCCGTCACCGGTGAGGTCGTAGCTGATCCGGGCCTGCTGGCCCAGCCCGACGGCCGTCCCGGCGTCGACCTGGAGCCGGAAGGCGGTGGAGCCGCCCGCCTTCAGCGTGCCGTTGACGCCCTTGGCCACGTAGACGAGCGGCCGGTTCGGCGTCCCGTCGTGGTTGCCGCCCTGCGCGGAGGCGATGGTGTCGCTGCCGGCCGTGGCACCGGTGGCCGTGGTGAGCGCCCCACCGGTGCGGAGCTGGAAGGTGTTGCCGGTGGACGGCTCGGGGTCGGGCCCCGGGCCGCCCGTGCCGGTACCGGTCGCGGTGGAACGCGCCGGTACAGAGAGGGACTTGCCGTCGGAGAAGGTGACGGTACGGGCGGTGGCCCCGTGGTTGTGGGCCACGTACGTCCGGGCGGTTCCCTTGGCGAAGACGGCGGAGGTGGGGATCGATCCCGTGACCGTCGCGTCGGGGGCGCCGAGGGTGTCGAGCGCGGTGAGCCAGTGGTAGGTGTGGGCCTTGGACTCGCCCGCCTCGGGGGTGTATCCGGCGTGTCCGGCGTCCCACTTGGCCTTGGCGGCGCCGGGGTCGGCGAGGGACTGGAACTCCCAGAGGATGTCGCGCCATTCGACGGCGGGTCCGCCGTTCTCGCGCTCCATCTCGGCGATGTTGCGCCGGACGGCGTCCTTGTGGCCGCCGAGGTGGAGCGAACCGCCGGTCACCGGCAGGACGTTGATGCCATGGATCTCCTCGGGGTTGGCGGTCCACCAGGTGGAGTAGGCGGCGCCGCTGCCCCACACCATGCCGGCGGTGTCGTGCTGGAAGGAGCCGGGGAAGACCTGCTGGTCGGCGTCGAACCAGTACTGGGCGATGGCCTCGCCCTCGGTGGTCAGCAGGTACGTCCCCAGGTCACGGAGCTGGGTGTTGCCGGTGGCCGATCCCCAGAGCACGAGGGCGGCGCTGAGGTTGGTCGACTCGGACGACGACTCCTGGTTGTTGCCGGCGGCGAAGCCCTGGTGGCCGCTGGCCCAGCTGTGTCCGGCGTAGACGTCGAAGCCGCGGAGGAAGGGGAAGGCGGCGTCGGTGCGGCTGGGGTTGGCGGTGTCGCGGACCAGGGTCTTGACCATGGCGCCCCAGGCGGAGTCGGCGGCCCAGCCCGCGTCGTACTGGGCGACGATCGCGGCGGCGTACACGTAGTAGCCGTAGTGGAAGTGGTGGTCGTTGAGTTCGGTGTCGCTGCCGTAGGAGGCCGGGTAGCCGGTGAGGGTCTTCCAGGCCCCGTCGTACGAGAACTCGCTCGCCCCTCCGGCCGTGAACCAGTCCTGGAGGCGGCCCTTGATCTGGCCGAGGAGCTTGTCGCGGAGCGCGGTCTCGCCGATCTGGTCGGCGAGCGGCACCAGCTGGGCGAGCTTGCCGAGCGCCTTGCCGGTCCAGTAGGTGTCGACGGCGCCGGAGAAGGGGTCGGCGGAGTTGGCGACCTCGTTCAGGTAGCCGCGCAGCCGGGCCGTGTCGGCGCCGGTGCCGCCCGGCAGGGCGGGCAGGGTGGCGGCGGCCTTCTGGGTGGTGGTGAAGCCGGCCGCCTCGCGGACCTTCATGGTGCCGCGGGGCGAGACGTACGTGTACGGGGTGAGCGGGTCGGTGGTGTGCAGCCACTGGTGCCGGTAGAGCGCCTGGAGGGTGCCGCGCTCGGTGCCCTCCTTCGCCTCGGTGGTCAGGGTGTAGGCGGCGCGGACGGTGCCGGCGTCGTAGCTCCAGTTCACGGTGGATCCGGTGACGAAGCTGTAGGCGTACTTCCGGTAGGTCGCGAGCGCGTCGGTGGAGGGCAGGACGGCGACGGAGAAGTAGTCCTTGCCGCCGAGGCCCGCGGTGATGGTGGAGCCGGAGACGTTCCAGTCGGTGCCGCCGGGCGCGAAGAGGGCGTAGTGGTGTCCGGCGACGGTGATGCCGAGGACGTTGCCCTGGTCGGCGAAGACGGCGGGTGCGGTGGCGGTGGTGATCCGGGCGTCGCCGCCGGTTCCCTTGGCGTACACGTAGGGCATGCCGTGGCCGATGGTGGTCCGCAGGGTGCGGGCGCCGTCGGACCAGTAGGGGGTGACGGTCCAGTCGGACCAGGCGTCGGCCTTGGTGTCGGGCGAGTTGAGGCCGGTGAGGCCGAGGGTGAGGTCCCGTTTGTGGGCGAACTCGTACTGGCGGCCGTCGCCGACGACGGCGGGTGTGGTCGGGTAGCCGATCTCCAGGCCGCCGGCGACGGCCTGGTAGGTGAGCGGATGTCCGTACATGGGGGTGGAGTAGGGGTTGTCCCCGTAGCGCTGGTAGGCGAGGGAGGACCACCAGTCGTTGGTGGGGACCGGCTTGCCCTGGGCGGCGGGGGTGACCTTGGGGGTGACCGGTGCGCCGGTGTTGGTGGTGGGGCCGGAGGTTCCGGCGGGGCGGGTGTCGGAGTAGCTTCCGGCGCCCGTGGGGACGGGGGCCGCGGCCGCGGGGGCGGCGGCGGGGCCGAGTCCCAGGGCGGCGAGGGCGGAGACCAGGACCAGCGCGGCGGCCGGCCTTGTGCGGGGGGCTGGCATGAACGGCACCTCATGTCGTCGCGACGAGTGGGGGCACGAAGGAACGTGCGGGGAGGGACGACGAGCATCGGAGAGAGTTCGGAGATACCTCAGAGAGCGCTCTCAGATCGCCGGAAACGTAAAACCGCCGAAACACGTGTGTCAAGAGGTTGAACACAGACGGGAGTTGCTGCCCCTTCTCGTCCGTTACGCCTTCGAGCCTTGACGGATGACCTCCTCCACAGGCACGCTCCCCCCGCACGCTTGAGAGCGCTCTCAGCCGCTCTCGCTCGTTCCGGAGCCAAGGGAGGCTTCCCATGCCCATCGCCCGAGCCGCAAGGACCACGAGGAGAGCCGTCGTACGACTGGGGGCGCTCGCGCTCACCGGGGCCCTGCTCGCCGCATGCGGAGGCACGCCGGACGACACGTCCGCCGACGGCGCGGGAGGCGAGGTCACCCTCACCGTCGACCTGTTCGGCTCCTTCGGGTACAAGGAGGCCGGGCTGTACGCCGAGTACGAGAAGCTCCACCCCGGCGTCACCATCAAGCAGACGGACACGGAGGACGAGGCCGACTACTGGAAGTCCCTCCAGACCCGGCTGGCCGGTGGCGCCGGCCTCGCCGACGTGCAGGGCATCGAGGTCGGCCGGATCGCCTCCGTCACCCAGCAGCAGACCGAGCGGTTCGAGGACCTGCGGAAGTACGGGGCGGACGCGCTCAAGGACCAGTTCGCCCCCGCCAAGTGGGCCGCCGCCACCGGCAAGGGCGGCGAGGTCCTCGGGCTCGGCACGGACGTCGGTCCGGAGGCGATGTGCTACCGCACCGATCTGTTCAAGCAGGCCGGGCTGCCGACCGACCGCGAGGAGCTCGCCGGGAAGTGGGCGACCTGGGACGGCTACCTGGCACTCGGGAAGCAGTACAAGGCGAAGGCCCCCGGAAAGAGCGCCTGGCTCGACAGCGTCGGCAGCCTCTACTCGATCATGATCGGGCAGGAGAAGGAGCGGTACTACGACGCCTCCGGCAAGCTGATCTGGGAGGACAACCCCGCCCTGCGCACCGCCTGGGACCATGCCGTCCAGGCCGCGAACGACGGCCTGAGCGCCAAGCTCGACCAGTGGTCCCCGCAGTGGAACCAGGCCTTCTCCGCCGGATCGTTCGCCACCATGCCGTGCCCCGCCTGGATGCTCGGCTACATCAAGGGCCAGACCGGTGAGGCCGGCAAGGGCAAGTGGGACGTCGCCAAGCTGCCCGGCGGTGCCGGCAACTGGGGCGGTTCCTACCTGGCGGTGCCGAAGGCCGCGAAGCACAAGAAGGAGGCGTACGAGCTGATCAAGTGGCTCACCGCCCCCGAGCAGCAGACCAAGCTCTTCCAGAAGCAGGGCAACTTCCCCTCCGCCACCGGCGCGATCGCGAAGGTCGCCGACGCGAAGGACCCGTTCTTCTCGAACGCCCCGATCGGGCAGATCTTCGGCGAGGCGGCGAAGGCGGCCCCGGTCCAGGTGCTCGGCGTGCACGACCAGAACATCGCACAGCAGATCACGAACGCGCTGAGCGAGGTCGAGCGGAAGGGGACCTCGCCCGAGAAGGCCTGGTCGAACGCCAAGAAGGGCGTCGAGAACACGATCGGCTGACCCGCGCCGCCGGGCCGCCCTCCGGCGGACCACCGCCCTTCGGCGGGCGTCCGTCCGGGTCGGCCGCGTCCGTCCGGGCCGGCCGACCGGCGCCGCCGGACCGCCCTCCGGGCGGGCCCCGCCCGAAGACCCACGCCCGACACGCGCCCTCCCCGCCGGCACGCCCGCCCCGCCGGCACGCCCGCCCGGACGGAGCCGCCCGCCCGGAAGGCACGCCCGCCCGGCACGCGCCTTCCCCGTACCCCACACACCGCCGAGGGCGTCCCTCCACGCCCCTCCTCCCCCGTTCCCCTCCGAAGGGCCGCACCGTGACCCTCACCGCATCCGAGACCCCGGCGCCGCCGAGGCCGGTCCCGCCGCCCGCGCGGCGGGGGTCCGTCCGGCGGGCCTGGCAGACGTTCTCGCCGTACGCCTACCTCGCCCCGTTCTTCACCCTGTTCGCCGCCTTCGGCCTCTTCCCGCTGATCTACACGGCCTTCGTCTCGCTCTACCGGGTGGAGCTCCAGACGCCCGGCACGATGGAGTGGCGCGGCCTCGGCAACTACACCGCGCTCTTCGGCGACGAGTACTTCTGGATCTCGCTGCGCAACACCTTCACCATCGGTGTGCTCTCCACCGTGCCGCAGCTGGTCATGGCGCTCGGGCTCGCGCACCTCCTGAACTACCGGATGCGCGGCCGCACCTTCCTGCGGACCGCCGTCCTCCTGCCGTACGCGACCTCGGTGGCCGCCGCCACCCTCGTCTTCGCCCAGCTCTTCGGCCGCGACTTCGGTCTGATCAACTACGCGCTCGGCCTGGTCGGCATCGACCCCGTCGACTGGCAGAACGGCACGGTCGCCTCGCAGATCGCCGTCTCCACGGTCGTCGTCTGGCGCTGGACCGGATACAACGCGCTGATCTACCTGGCCGGCATGCAGTCCATCCCGAACGAGCTGTACGAGGCGGCCGCGATGGACGGGGCCTCGCGGTGGCGCCAGTTCTTCCACGTCACGCTGCCGGGCCTGCGGCCCACGATCCTGTTCACCGTCATCGTCTCGACGATCGGCGCGACCCAGCTGTTCGGTGAGCCGCTGCTGCTCGAAGGGTCCATATCGGGCGGCATCTCGCACCAGTACCAGACGCTCGGCCTGTACATGTACGAGCAGGGCTGGGGCTTCTTCCACCTGGGCCGGGCCGCCGCCATCGCCTGGGTGATGTTCCTGCTCATCGTGGTGCTCGTCGGGGTCAACGCCCTGGTCGCGCGCCGCCGTTCCCGCAAGGAGGCCGGCCGATGACCGCGCCGATCGCCCCGGCCCCGGTCCCGGCGCCGAACGGGCCCGCCGATCCGCCGGCCGCTCCCCCGGCCCCCGTACGCGCGCGCGTGCCCCGGCGCGGGGCCTCCCGGGCGGGCCGCACCCTGCACGCGGGTCCGCTCGCCTACGCGATCCTGATCGTCGCCGTGCTCTTCTCCGCCTTCCCCTTCTACTGGACGATCGTCGCCGCGAGCCGCTCCAACGCCGATCTGGCGAAGGTCCCGCCGACCCTGCTGCCCGGACCGAACCTGATCAAGAACTTCGAGGCGGTCCTCGAAGAGGCGGACATCGGCAAGGCACTGCTCAACTCGCTGATCGTCTCCGGCTCCATCACCCTCGGCACCGTGCTGTGCTGCACGCTCGCCGGGTTCGCCTTCGCCAAGCTCCGGTTCCGGGGCCGGGGCGCGCTGCTCGCGATCACCGTCGGCACCATGATGATCCCGCCGCAGCTGGGGGTGATCCCGCTGTTCATGCTGATCGCCGAGCTCGGCTGGGTGAACCAGCTCCAGGCGGTGATCCTGCCCGGTCTGGTGTCCGCCTTCGGGGTGTTCTTCATGCGCCAGTACCTGGTGCAGGCGCTGCCGGACGAGCTGATCGAGGCCGCCCGGGTCGACGGCGCCTCCACCGCCCGGATCTTCTGGTCGATCGTGGTGCCGATCGCGCGGCCCGGCATGGCGGTGCTCGGTCTGCTGACCTTCATGGCAGCGTGGAACGACTTCTTCTGGCCGGTCGTCGCCCTCACCTCGTCCGAGCCCACCGTCCAGGTCGCCCTGCGCCAGCTCGGCGGCGGCTACGTCCACGACCAGTCCGTGATCATGGCGGGCACGCTGCTCGGCACCCTGCCGGTGCTGCTGGTCTTCGGCCTCCTCGGCCGGCAGATCGTCGGCGGAATCATGCAGGGCGCGGTGAAGGGCTGACCGGCGCACCGCCCCCGTATCCCCCCGTACGTCTCACTCCAGGGAGATCCCACCCCATGACCGCGCTCGACGCCCGCACCGACACGACGACCGCCTTCCGCTTCCCCGAGGGCTTCCGCTGGGGCACCGCCACGGCCGCCTACCAGATCGAGGGGGCGGCGGCCGAGGACGGCCGCACCCCCTCCATCTGGGACACCTTCAGCCGTACGCCCGGCAAGGTGCGCAACGGCGACACCGGTGACATCGCGGCCGACCACTACCACCGGGTCGACGAGGACGTGGCGCTGATGAAGCGGCTCGGCGTCACCGACTACCGCTTCTCGGTCGCCTGGCCCCGGGTCCAGCCCACCGGGCGCGGCCCCGCCGTGCGCAAGGGCCTGGACTTCTACGGGCGTCTCGTCGACCGGCTCCTCGACGCCGGCATCCGGCCCGTGGCGACGCTCTACCACTGGGACCTGCCGCAGGAGCTCGAGGACGCGGGCGGCTGGCCGCACCGGGAGACGGCGTACCGGTTCGCCGAGTACGCGGGCATCATGGCGGACGCCCTCGGCGACCGGGTGGCGACCTGGACCACGCTCAACGAGCCCTGGTGCGCGGCCTTCCTCGGCTACGGCAACGGCGTGCACGCCCCGGGCCGCACCAGCGACCTCGCCGCGCTGCGCGCCGCCCACCACCTCAACCTGGCGCACGGGCTCGGGGCCCGTGCGCTGCGCGGCGCGCTGCCGGGCTCGGCGGAGGTGTCCCTGACCCTCAACCTCCATGCCGTACGGGCCCTCTCGGAGGCCCCCGAGGACGTGGACGCGGCCCGCCGCGTCGACGCGGTCGGCAACCGGATCTTCCTCGACCCCGTCTTCCACGGCCGGCTCCCCGAGGACCTGGTCCGCGACACGGCCCCGGTCACGGACTGGTCCTTCGTCCGGGACGGCGACCTGGCGACGGCGGCGGCGCCGCTCGACTCCCTCGGCATCAACTACTACTCGCCGTCCGTCGTCGCGGCGGGCACCTCCGAGTCGCCGTCGCCGTGGGGCGGCGCGGAACGGCACGTCCGGTTCGAGCCGGCGCCGGGTCCGCGCACCGCGATGGACTGGCCGGTGGACGCCACCGGACTGCACGAGCTGCTGATCCGGCTGCGGGACGAGCTGCCGGGCGTACCGCTGGTGATCACCGAGAACGGCGCGGCGTACGACGACTACGCCGACCCCTCGGGCCAGGTGAAGGACCCGGAGCGGGTGGCGTACCTCCACGCGCATCTGGCGGCGGTGCACCGCGCCCTCGCGGACGGCGCGGACGTGCGGGGGTACTTCCTCTGGTCGCTCCTGGACAACTTCGAGTGGGCGTACGGCTACAGCAAGCGGTTCGGCATCGTCCACGTGGACTTCGCGACGCAGCGCAGGACGCTCAAGGACAGCGCCCGCTGGTACGCGGAGGTCATCGCGCGGGGAGGCCTCGCGGACGCCTGACGGGCGCGCCGGCCGTACGGGTCGTACGGAAACCCGGAGGGGGCGCCGCGACACCCCCCACGGGTTCACGGCGCCCCCGGTCACCGACCGGCCCTGCTCACAGACGCTGCCAGAGCGCCGGGACGTTCGACGGCTCCCAGCCGGTCTGGGCCTGGTGGCCCTGGAGGCAGCGGTAGCTCGCGCCGCCGTACGTGACCACGTCGCCGGCCGCGTAGACCTTGCCGGCCGCCCAGGTGCCGCCCGGCTCCGGTTCGCCGGGGCCGGGGCCCGGGTCGACGCCGGTGGTCCGCAGCGTCAGGCCGTAGTTCTGCAGCAGCGGGTTCAGCGGCTGGAAGAAGGTCGTGCCGCCGCCGGCGCAGTTGCCGGAGCCGCCGGAGGTGACGCCCTGCGCCTGGCTGCCGGAGATGTACGAGCCGCCGGAGTCGCCGGGCTCGGCGCAGACCGTCGTACGGGTCACCCCGGAGATGGTGCCCTCGGGGTAGGTGACGCTCGTGTTGTGCTGCTGCACGGTGCCGCAGTGCCAGCCGGTGGTCGAGCCGGAGCGGCAGACGGAGGAACCGACGGGCTGCAGGACGGAGCCGGTCACCTGGACGTTCGCGCCGCCGGCGCCCTTGACGTACGGGGTGGAGGTCCAGCTGGTGTTGGCCGCGACCCAGGCCATGTCCTTGCCGGGGAAGACCGAGCCCTGGAAGCTGCCCTGGGCCACCTGGTTGAACCCGCTGGTGGCGGTGCCCGCGCGGCCGCAGTGGCCCGCGGTGGCGAAGCCCTGGGTGGTGCCCCGCGTGACCGCGAAGCCGACCGAGCAGCGGCCGCCGCCGCCCATGTAGTACGCGTCGCCGCCCCGGATGTCGTACAGCGGGCGGGGGGCCTCTCCGGTACGGACGACACGGACGAGGTCGCGCGGGACCCCGGCGGCCTCGACGAGCCGCTCGCCGGCTCCCGCCCTGGTCTCCTCGACGACCAGGACGTTGGCGCGCACGTCGACGTAGCGGACGGGCACGTCGGTGCCGGCGGACCGGTCCAGGGTCTCCCTGGCCCGGTCCAGGGCGGTCAGTTCACGCGTCACGATCCGGGCCCGGGCGCCCGAGGCCCGTATCGCGGCCGCGTCGGAGGCCCGGGTGGTGGCCACGGTCAGGGTGCCGGCCTCGGCGCCGTCGACCCAGGCGCCGGCGAAGGCACGGCCCAGGTCCTGGCGGAGCCGGGCGGCGGTGGCACCGGCCTCGGCCTCGTTGGCGAGGCGGGTCAGGGCCTGGGAGTGGGTGAGTCCCAGGTCGCGCCGCATCGCGTCGAGCAGCTCGGGCCGGGCGGCATCGGCGCCGAGGGCCTGGGCCGCGGTCCTGACGGACGCGGTGGGGTGCCGGTCCCGGTCGTCGTGCGGGGCCGCGGCGGCGGAGCCCGCCTGGAGCCCGGCCAGCGCCATTCCGGCGGCGGCCAGGACGGTACACGCCGTGCGGGCGTGTCGTCGGAGCATGGGGTGTCTCCTCGGTACTCGGTTCTCGGTGGGGGTCTGCTGGAACCGTAGGGAGACCGAGGAGCGCCCGGCAGCTGCCGGTCGGCCCCTGCCATCGCGTTATGCCGGGGGTGCCCCCGGTGGGCGGGAGCGAAGCACGACGGGCGGGAGCGGGGACGGGTCGGCGGGAGCGGGAAGCGAGTCGGCGCGGCCAGGAGCAGGAAGCGAGTCGGCCCGGCCGGAAACGGTCAGGGGTCGGTGGTCGGTGGTCGGCCGTCAGCGCGGGCTTCCCTCCCGGGGTGCCGGTGCGGGCGTCCGGCCGGCGCTGGTGGCCAGCGCCTCGGCGTGCGCGGCCCGGGTGTGGCCGAGCACCGCGGCGGCCCGTCCGGCCGCACGCCCCTCGGGATGCCAGCCCAGCAGGTGCCGCCACACCAGCGGGGTACCGGCGAGGGGCCGGGTGACGAGGCCCGGCGTGACGGGGAAGGTGGCCCGGCAGAGGCCGACGGCCCGGCCGACCCGCACCAGGTGCACACAGGAGGCGGTGTCCGTCTCGTACACACAGGCCGGGGTGAACCCCGCCCGGACGCAGGCGGCCGCGAAGCAGTCGCCGAAGCAACCGTCCCCGGGTACGTCGGTCCAGGCCTCCGCCGCGAGTTCGGCCAGGTCGATCTCGGTGCGGGGCGCCAGCGGATGGTCGGCGGCCAGCATCACGTACACCGGGTCGCGGGCGACCTCCGTCCACGCGAGGCGTCCCGCCTCGGGCGGGCCGCTCTCCCCGCAGACCCCGACGAGGGCGAAGTCGAGCCGTCCGTCGGCGACCCCGCCGGCGATCTCGCGCTCCGACCAGGAGGTGTACGTGGTGACCGGCGCCCCGGGGTCGGTGCGCGCGATCCGGTCGACGAGGCCGCCGAGCAGCGGCCCGTGGGTGCCGCCGAGCCGGTAGCCCGCCGCGCCGTCGCGCGCGAAGCGCACCGCCTCCTCCTGCAGCTCGCAGACGGCGGGAAGTACCACGCGGGCCCGTTCGAGGACCAGGTCCCCGAGCGCCGTGGCCCGCACCCCCTCCCGTCCCCGCTCGAACAGCAGGCCGCCCAGGGCCCGTTCGATCCGCTTGAGCTGGGCACTGAGCGCGGGCTGGGCGAGCCCGAGCGCGGTCGCGGCACGCGTGAGGCTCCCCGCGTCCGCGATCGCCCGGATCGTCTTGAGGTGCCTCAACTCCAAGTCCATGGGGAGAGCTTGACGGCCCCGCCCCCAGCGGTCCAGACCAAAGCCGCGATGCCTCGGGAACCGGCCCCCGGCCGGGGCGACCTCCCGGGTCCCGAAGAGCGGCGGTCCGGTCCGGGAACCACCGGCCCGCGCCGACCGTCCTCCGGGGCGAAGGGTGCCGGAGGTTGTCGGGGCGCCGAGGACGAGCACGTACGGAAGGCAAGGGATATCGGGTGGCGGTCACGCTCGCGGAGGAGATCATGCTGCTGTCGCTGGACGACGAGTCCGGCGCGGCGAAGGAACGGCAGTCCGCCGCGTGGGCCGTCGCGGGCGGCATCCTGCTCGACCTGGTGCTGGCCGGGCGCGTGTCGGTCGACGACGGGCGGCTGCGGGTGACGGACCCGACGCCCACCGAGGTCCCCCTGCTCGACGGACGGCTGCGGCAGCTCACCACCTGGTGCGGGAAGAAGAGCCGGGCTCCGAAGGTCACCGAGTGGCTGACGAAGGACCAGAGCAAGGCCGTCAAGGCCACGATCGAGAGCCTGTGCGAGCGGGGTCTGGTGCGCGAGGAGCAGCACAGGGTGCTGGGTCTCTTCCCCGTCACCCGCTACCCGGAGGCGGACGGCTCGGTGGAACGCGACCTGAGGGCCAGGCTGGGCGCGGTGGTCCTCGACGGCCCCACCCATCACGCCCGCACCACGGGTCTCCTCGCCCTGATCCACGGGGCCAAGCTGTACCGCCTGGCCTTCCCCGACGTACCGCGCAAGGAGATCGCGCCGCGCCTGGAGGAACTCACGGCGGGCGAGTGGGCCGCGGAGGGCGTGCGGCGGGCGATCCGCGACATGCAGGCCGCGATGGTCGCGGTGACGGCCGCGACGGTGATGACGGTCACCAGCTGAACACCGGCGCCCCGCCGGGCACGGGAACTCGGGTGCCGGCGGGGCGGGGCTCCGGTGTCAGGCGGCGTGGGGGCCCACGTCCGTGGCCGTGAGGGGGCGGCGGGTCGGGGCCAGCGTCGAGTACTCGTCCGCGCCGATGTCGCGGGCCGTGCCCCGGGCGTGGCCGTCGATGTCCTCGGGGACGGGGGTGCCGGTCAGGGTCGCCGCGCCGATCGCGGGGCTGCCCGCCGCGAGGCGGAACACGCCGTCGGAGCCCTGCTGGAGCCGGGGGTCGACCCGGGTGAAGCCGCCGGCGGGGATCGTGCCGTTGGCCGCCGCGCCCCACAGGATGTTGCTCCGCCAGGTGAAGCCGCTGGTGGCCCCCATGGCGACGAGGCTTCCGCTCTCCCCGACCAGGATGTTGTCGGCGACGACCACGTCCCGGGGCTCGTAGGTCCGGGTCTCGCCGGAGAGCGCGCTCTTGTTGCCGCGCAGGGTGTTGTGCGCGATCACCGCGCGGTCGCAGGCGTCGTTGCCGCGCCGCTGCTCGGTGGTCTCCCCGTCGTGGTGGTCGCGGGTGCTGCCGCTGCCGATGACCAGGGCCCGGCCCGTCAGCGCCGCGAGGTGGTTGTTGACGATGAGGTGGTCGTTGCCGTAGACGCGGATGCCCTCCGCGCCGCCGAGCAGGTAGTTGCCCTCCACCGTGGACCCGTTGCCGTGGCGGAGCACGATGCCGCCGCGGCTGGCGCGGATCGTGTTGTACCGGATGGTGTTGCCGGAGGACTTCACGGAGATCGCCTCGGGGTCCCCGTCGCACCGCTCGAACAGGTTGTACTCCACCGTGGCGTCGGCGACGGACAGCGCGCGGCTGCTGACGCCGAGGCGGATCGACTCACCGCCGTTGGCACCGGCGTAGCTGTGGTCGGAGAAGTGGTTCCTGAAGATGGTGGTGCGCTGGGCCACGGCCTTCTCGCCGGGGCCGTCGACGACGACGTAGATGCCTTCGGTGGTCTTGTCGTGGAAGCGGTTCCGGTCGATCTTGACGTCGTCGCCCTCGACGAGGAGCCAGTCGACCGGGGTCACCTCGGCGAACTGGAAGTCGTTGCGGGTCAGCCGGATGCCGGTGCTGGTCACCGGGACGGTCAGGGTGCCGCTCTGCCGGAGGGCGAAACCGCTGATGACGATGTTGCTGCAGTCGTCGAGGAGGAAGCTGCGCTCGCCGCGCAGCACGACGCCGCCGCGGCTCTGCGCGACGATGGTGATCGGCGCGCCGGCGGTGCCGTTCCGGCCGGAGAGGTCGATGCCACCACCCGGGGGGACGGTGTACGTGCCGTCGGCCACGACGATCCGGTCACCGGCGACCGCCTGGTCGATCGCGCTCTGGAGCGCGCTCAGGGAGGTGACCGGATCCTGCGGTACGGCGGCCGACGCGCCTGTGGCGAGGAGCGTTTCGAGCGGTACGGCGGTGACCGCCGCGCCGAGCAGGGTGGTCTTGAGGAACGTCCGTCGCTGCATGATGCCTCCGGAAGACAGGGGATGAGGTCGCGGGTCGCGTCACGCGGACGGCGGCCCGCGGGCGGCCCCGTGTGACCCGTGTCCGGGCGGAGGTGGGCCCGGGGCGGGCCCCCACGGCCCGCCCCGGGTCCGGTCCGTGCGGACCGGTGTCGGCTGGTCGTCCGTACACTGCGGCGGTTACCAGCCGTCTCCCCCGACCTGCGGACGGACACCACTCTCCCTTGCGTCACTCACGTCTCACTGACGTTCCGCTAACGCGGCGGTGCCACGACCCCGGCGGTGCTCGACCCGCCCCGCGCTGCCCGGACCGGGGTGCGGTTCCCGGATCCTCCGGGGTCACGAGGCGGCCGGGACCGGTCATGTGCCCCGCAGGTGCGCGAGGACGGAACGCATCGCCCGTTCCACGGCGGCGCGGGACTCGTCGGTCGGGTCGACCAGTTCGAAGCCGTGGCGGCCGTGCGGGACGTCGACGATCTCGACGGCGGCGCCCTTCTCCCCGGCGGCGGTCAGGAACTCCTCGACCGTCGCCGCGAAGGCGGGGTGCTCACGGCCCGCCCGGGTCAGCACGACCGGCGGCCCGTCCGCCGTACCGACGGCGTCGACGGGCCGGAAGCGGGGCTCCACCCCCGCCCAGCCGGGCAGCGGCGCCAGGGCGGGGTAGCTCGCGGCCAGGCACCGCAGCCACGGCGGGGGCGCCGCGAGCCAGTCCGCCATGAGCAGTCCGCCGGTGGAGAAGAACCAGAGCGCGATCCGCTCCCCGTCGACGCGGGGGTGGGCGCGGACGAGCGCGACGGCCTCGGCGAGGTCCTCGGCGGCCCGGGCGTGGTCGGCGAGGCCGTGCAGCCGGTGGTCCAGGGTCACGCCGACCACGCCGAGGCCCGCCGCGTGGCGGCCGTGTCCGAGGAGGAACGGCGTGTCCCGCGGGGTGGGCCGCTGGTCGGGGGCGACGGGCCCGCCGTGGACGAACACGACGGCCGGCCGGGGCCGGTCGGCGTCCGGCAGATGGAGGTCGACCCGTCCGTGCCGCTCGCGCGGCACCTCGGGCACGTCGAGGAGGAAGGGCAGGAGGTGGGTCGGCCGTTCGTGTCCCGGGGCGTCCTCGGGCGGGGTCACCCGGTGTCCCTCCCCCGCCGTCGCCGCGCGCAGCACCTCGGCCAGCTCGTCGGGCGCGGACAGCATCGGCCAGTGCCCGGTGCCGAGTTCGAAGAAACGCATCCGGTCGTCGGCGAGCGCCCGGAACTGCGGTGGCCCCGATTCCACCAGCATCTCCACCAGGTCGATGCCGGATCCGTTGCCGGCGCACAGGACGCCGGTGACGGGCAGCCGGGCGGCCGGTCCTGCCAGCCGGAGCGGCTGGGTGAGGGTGCCCGCGGGCTGGGGCGCGGCGAGGCGCTCCAGTCGTTCGAGCGCCCCGGCGGGCACGTCCTCGGTGCTGCCCCAGCGGGACCAGGTGCCCGGCCGCGGCGGCGAGATCCAGCCCCCGTCGCCGGCTCCGTCCGCCAGCCGCGCCCGCACCTCGGGGTCGGGTACGGAGCGTGCGGCGGCCTCGCCGTCCCCCGGCAGGCCCGTGTCCACGGAGACGATCCGGGCGACGCGCCCGGGACGCCGGTCGGCGGCGCCGAGGACGGGGTGGAGCCCGTACCCGTGCCCGACGAGGACCACCCGGCGCGCCGCGATGCCGTCGATCAGGCGCAGCAGGTCCTCGACATGGGTCTCAAGACCGGTGCCCGGCCCGGCCCCGTCGGCCGCGCCCGTGGGTCCGTCCCGTCGCTCCCCCATCCCCGTCAGGGTCACGGGGTACGCCTCCGCTCCCGTCTCCCGCAGCCGGGCGGCCACCCGATCCCACACCCAGCCGCCGGTGAACGCGCCCGGCACCAGTACGTACGCCGTCATGTCCGTCTCCTCGCCGTTCCTGTCCATCGCCTCGCCGTCACGCTAGGAACTCCCCCTGCGGGAGATGCAAGGATCCGGAGCCGTACCGCAGACTGGAGCCCGCCACCGGGTCGTACGCGGGGGTCCGGCCCCCGGGGAAGGGTCACGTCATGCCGTCCGACGGGCTGTGGACCATAGGAAGGCTCGCCGAGCGGGCGGGGGTCACCGTGAAGACGGTGCGCTACTACTCCGACCGAGGGCTGCTGCTCGAGGCGGGGCGCAGTTCCGGAGGACACCGCCGGTACGGTCCTGAGGCCCTGGACCGGCTCCGGCTGATCCGCTCCCTGCGCGCCCTCGGCCTGCCCGTCCCCCGGGTGGAGCGGGTCCTCGAACGGGACGAGGCCCTGGAGGAGGTCGTCTCGGGGCAGTTGAGGGAGCTGGGTTCCGAACTGGCCGCGCTCCGCTGGCGCGAGGCCTCGCTGCGGCTGATCCGGGACTGCCCGGCCGGGGAGCGTGCCGACCGGCTGCGGCTGATCGGTGCGGTGTCCGTGCCGCCCGACACGGCGGCGATCGCGCGGTTCTGGCGCCGGATCCTGCCGGTCCGGCTGCCGCGACGGGTGGTGTCCCTGGTCCTCGAGTCGGTGGTGCCGGGGGTTCCGGCGGAGCCGGGTCCCGGGCAGGTGCTGGACTTCGCGAGGCTGCACGCGCTGGTGTCCGATCCGGGCCTCGACCGTCCGGAGTCGCGGCCGGCGCCGCCGCTCCCGGACGGGGAGTACCGTCCCGCGGTGCTGTACGAGGGCCTGGCGGAGGCGTACGCGCTGGCGTCGGCGGAGGAGCGGGCCGGGCACGCCCTTCCGGGCGGCGGGGCCCTGGACTGTTTCGTGGCGTCCTACGCCCGGGCGCTCGGGACGTCGGACTCCCCGGACTTCCGGCGGGGGCTCGTCCCGCTGCTCGCCCGGGGCGAGGGGCCGCTGATCCGCCGTTACTGGAAGCTCGCCGGCGGCCTGTTCGGTCCCGGTGAGCCGGTCCTCGGCGTCCTGCACCACCACCTCACCACGGCCCTCCGGGACCAGGTCGGGGGGCAGGCCGACTGACGCTTCCGCATGGTGGGCGGCCGGTGGTCCACCTGGTGGGCGACGAGGTGGCGGATCTCCGTATCCACCTGAAGTCTTCGCAGGTCAGAGCGGTGCGTACGGGGTGTCAGGTGGCGCAATACTGCCGCAACACCATCGGGGCCGTCCCACGGTTACGTTCCTTGCCATGCCCGCCGAACCCGCTCCCGCCGCCCGTCCCGTCGCCGCCGCCCGCCGTCGCCGGCTGCGCGCGGACCGGGCGCGGCAGCTCGCCGACCTGCTGCGCCACCAGATCCTGGCGGGTGGCTTCCCCGGCGGCGTCCTTCCCCTCGAGGACGTGATCGCGGCCGACTACCGGGCCGGCCGGAACACCGTCCGGCAGGCCCTGGACCTGCTGCGCGGCGAGCGGCTCGTCGAGCGGCGGCCGGGGGTCGGCACGGTGGTGGTGTGCGAGAAGTATCCGCACGGCCTGGACCGGCTCCAGGGGCTCGCCGAGACCCTGCGCGAGCACGGGCGGGTCACCAACGAGGTCCGGACGGTCGGCCCGGTGTCCGCCCCCGGCCCCGTGGCCCACCGGCTCGGGCTGCCGGACCACTCCGACGTGCTGTGCGTCGAGCGGCTGCGGCGGCTCGACGGGCTGCCGCTCTCCCTCGACCTGTCGTACCTCCCCATGGACATCGGGAGTGAACTCCTCGGCTGCGACCTGGAGAACACCGATGTGTTCCGGCTCCTGGAGCAGCTCACGGGCGGCCCGCTCGGGCACGCCGAGATCACCCTGGAGGCCGTCAACGCCGACGCGCACTCCGCCGCCGTGCTCCAGGCCCCGCGCGGAGCCGCCGTCCTGATGCTGGAGCGGTTGACCCGTCTGCCCGACGGGCGCCCGGTGGACCTGGAGTTCATCCGGTTCCGCGGCGACCGCATCACCATGAGCGGCGTCCTGCGCCGCTCCCTCTGAAGCCCCGGTCCGAAGCCCCGATCCCCTCTTCCACCCCTTCCTGGAGACAGCCATGCCTCTGGTCCCCCAGCGCGCCGACGTGCCCGTGACCATCGACGAGTCGAAGTGCATCACCGGCTGCACCCTCTGCGTCGACATGTGTCCGCTGGACTCGCTCGCGATCCGCGAGGACGACGGCAAGGCGTACATGCACGTGGACGAGTGCTGGTACTGCGGCCCGTGCGCCGCCCGCTGCCCCACCGGCGCGGTCACCGTCAACATGCCCTACCTGCTCCGGTGAAAGGCCGAACTCCCGTGAATCGAAGAAGACTTCCGCTGCTCCTCCCGCTCGCCCTGCTGCTGCCGCTCGCCACCGCCTGCGGCGGTTCTGACGCCGGGGGCACGTCCGACGGCAAGACGGTCACGGTGACCGTCGGCTACCAGTCGAAGACCATCAACACCGTCACCGCCGGCACCCTGCTGCGCTCCCTCGGCTACTTCGAGGAGGAGCTCGCGGCCCGGGGCCGGAAGGACGGCGTGACGTACCGCGTCGCCTGGCAGGACTACGCGACCGGGGCGCCGATCACCGCGCAGATGACGGCGGGGAAGATCGACATCGGTTCGATGGGCGACTTCCCGCTGCTGATCAACGCGGCGCGCGGCAAGCAGCTGGGGGAGCCCACGCGGCTCGTCGCGGTCACCGGGTACAACCTGCGCGGCGGCCTCAACACCGTGGTGACCGCGCCCGGTTCGCCGCTGCGTTCGCTCGCGGACCTCAAGGGCCGCAAGGTGTCCACCAGCGTCGGTTCGGCCTCCGACGGGACACTCGTACGGGCCCTCCGGCGTGCCGGGATCGACCCTCGGAAGGACATCCGCGCGCTCAACCAGCAGCCGAGCGTCGGGGCTTCGGCCCTGTCGGCGGGCAGCGTCGACGCGCTGTCGCAGTTCGTCGCCTGGCCCGGGCTCCTCGCCTTCCAAGGCCGGGCGACCGCCCTGTACGACGGGGCCGAGCTGAACCTGCCGACCTTCCACGGGGTCACCGTGCGCGAAAGGTTCGCCGAGCGGCGGCCCGCCGTCCTCGACGCCTTCCTGCGCGCGCAGCGCCGGGCCACGGACCACCTGCGGACCCGGCCGGTCGCCGCCGCCGAGTCGGTGGCGAAGGAGACCGGGCTGCCCGCCGAGGTGGTCCACCTCTACAACGGGGCCCAGGGCATCGCCACCTTCGACCCGGCGATCCGCCCGGAACTGGTCGCCGCGCTCAAGGAGGACGTGCCGGTCCTGAAGGAGGCCGGTCTGGTGAAGGACGTCGACGTGGACGCCTTCGTCGACACGGCGCCGCTGCGCCGGGCGGTGCCGGACCTCGCGTACCCGAAGGCGACCGCCCCCAGGCCCGAGCTGTGGCTGAAGGGGCAGGCCTCGACCCGGACCTTCGGCACTCCCGCGCAGCTCCTCGAGGCCGTCAAGGCGGTCGGGGTCGGTTCGGTCCGGGCCGCCTACGTGCCGGACGCGGTGACCGGGACGCAGTGGTTCGCGGACCGGTCCGTGTGGGTCGCGGACGGCGCCGAGTGGCTCACCTTCATGACCCGGGCGGGGGCCGAGCGGTACGTCTCCGGTCACGCCGGCTCCCGGATCGTCCCGTACGCGGACGCCCTGAGGCTCGCTCCGTGAGCGCCGTACGCCGCCTGGTCCGGGTGGCCTCCCCGCTGGCGGCCCTCGGCCTCTGGCAGCTGCTGACCTCGTTCGACGTGAACCTGTGGCTGCGGTTCGAGCAGTTCCCCACGGTCGTGGAGGTCGCCTCCGCCCTCGCCGACCGGATCGGCACCGAGGCGTACCGGCAGGACCTCGGCCACAGTCTGCGGCGGATCGCGGTCGGCTTCCTCCTCGCCGCCGTCCTCGGGGTGGCGGCCGGAACGGCCGTCGCCCGGTCCCGCTGGGCCTCCGACCTCCTCGACCCTCTGGTGGAGGTGGTGCGCCCGATCCCCGCCATCGCCCTGGTGCCGGTCGCGATCCTGCTGCTGCCCACCAACGAACAGGGCATCGTCTTCATCACCTGCGCCGCGGCCCTCTTCCCCGTGCTCGTGTCGACCCGGCACGCCGTGCGGGCCCTGGACCCGGTGTGGGAGGAGGCCGTCCTCACCCTGGGCGGGGGCCGGGCCCGGGTGCTGTTCTCGGTGGTGCTGCCGGGCGCCCTGCCGGGGATCTTCGGGGGGCTTTCGGTGGGGATCGGCGTCGCGTGGATCTGTGTGATCTCGGCCGAGATGATCTCCGGCGAGTACGGGGTGGGGTACCGCACCTGGCAGGACTACACGGTCGTCGACTACCCGGGGGTCTTCGTCGGCATGGTCACCATCGGCGTCCTGGGCCGGCTCACCTCCACCGCGGTCGAGTCGCTCGGCCGCCGGGTCACGGCGTGGCTGCCGAGTCCGGCCGGCCGGGGGACGCCCGGCCCCGCGCGCCCGACGGGCCGCCCCACGGCTCCCCCGCCGGACCGCTCCCCCGCCCCCGTTCCCGTATCCCTGCCCGAGAAGGAGCCGGTGCCATGAGGACCGTGAACCGATCCGCCGTCCCGGGGGACCCGTCCGCCCCGCCCTCGGACCCGTCCGCCCCGCCCTCGGACCCGTCCGCCCCGCCCTCGGGCCCGTCCGCCGTCTCCGGGGATCCGTCCTTCGCCGTCCCCGCCGGTGCGGAACTCGCCCTTCATGACGTCCGGTTGGGTCACCCCGGCGGGGTCGCCGTGCCCGGCCCCGCCGGGCTGCGGATCGCGCCCGGCGAGCTGCTGACCGTCGTCGGCCCCTCCGGCTGCGGCAAGACCACCCTGCTGCGCACCCTCGCCGGGCTGCTGCCCCCGCTGGAGGGACGGGTCACCCAGGACGGGGAACCGATCCGCCGGCCGGGCGCCGACCGGGCCGTGGTCTTCCAGCACGACGCCCTGCTCCCCTGGCGTTCGGTCCGTGCCAACGTGGAACTGCCGCTGGCGATCCGCCGGGTACCCCGGGCGGCCCGGCGCCGCGCCGCCCGGGAATGGCTGGAGCGGGTCGGGCTCGGCGGGCACGCCGACAAGCTGCCGCACCGGTTGTCCGGCGGCCAGCGGCAGCGCGTGCAGCTGGCCCGCGCCCTCGCCGGACGGCCGCGCGCGGTCCTGATGGACGAGCCGTTCGGCGCGCTCGACGCCCACACCCGCGCCGGGATGCAGGACCTCCTCGTGGAGATCCTGCGCGGCACGGGCGCGACCGTCGTCTTCGTCACCCATGACGTGGACGAGGCGCTCCATCTCGGCGACCGGATCGTCCTGTTCGCGTCCGGGGAGGTCCTGGACGTGCCGCACCCGCGCTCGCGCGAGGCCGGGGACGCACCGGCCACGGCCGCGCTGCGCCGCCGCGTCCTCGACTCCCTCTGAGGCTCCGCCGGACACCCCGGCACCCGAATCACTTGCGAAAGGCTCCCCGTGGACACCCCCCTGACCGTGCCCGACATCGCCGACGCGACCGAGCTCTCCTGCGACGTGCTCGTCATCGGCGGCGGTACCGCCGGCACCATGGCCGCGCTGACCGCCGCCGAGCGCGGGGCGAGCGTCCTGCTCCTGGAGAAGGCGCACGTCAGGCACTCCGGCGCGCTCGCCATGGGCATGGACGGCGTGAACAACGCGGTGGTGCCGGGCCGTGCCGAGCCCGACGACTACGTCGCCGAGATCACCCGGGCCAACGACGGCCTCGTCGACCAGTCGACGGTCCGGCAGACGGCCACCCGCGGCTTCGGCATGGTCCGGCGCCTGGAGTCGTACGGGGTGAAGTTCGAGAAGGACGAGCACGGGGAGTACGCGGTGCGCCAGGTGCACCGGTCCGGCTCGTACGTGCTGCCCATGCCCGAGGGCAAGGACGTGAAGAAGGTCCTGTACCGGCAGTTGCGGCGGCGCGAGATGCGGGAGCGGATCCGGATCGAGAACCGGGTCATGCCCGTCCGGATCCTCACCCACCCGGACGACGGGCGGGCGGTCGGCGCGGCCGGCTTCCACACCCGTACCGGCGCGTTCGTCGTCGTCAGGGCGGGCGCCGTGATCCTGGCCACCGGCCCCTGCGGGCGCCTCGGCCTGCCCGCGTCCGGCTATCTGTACGGGACGTACGAGAACCCCACGAACGCGGGCGACGGCTACGCCATGGCGTACCACGCGGGGGCGGCGCTCACCGGCATCGAGTGCTTCCAGATCAACCCCCTGATCAAGGACTACAACGGCCCGGCCTGCGCCTACGTCGCGAATCCGTTCGGCGGCTACCAGGTGAACCGGCACGGCGAGCGGTTCGTGGAGTCGGACTACTGGTCGGGGCAGATGATGGCCGAGTTCGCGGCCGAACTCGCCTCGGACCGGGCCCCGGTCTACCTCAAGCTGAGTCATCTCCCCGAGGAGACCATCGGCGCGGTCGAGTCGATCCTGCACACCACGGAGCGGCCCACCCGGGGCACCTTCCACGAGGGGCGCGGGCACGACTACCGGACGCACGACATCGAGATGCACATCTCCGAGATCGGTCTGTGCGGCGGGCATTCGGCGTCGGGGGTACGGGTGGACTCCCACGCCCGGACCACCGTGCCCCGGCTGTACGCGGCCGGCGACCTGGCCTCCGTACCGCACAACTACATGATCGGGGCGTTCGTCTTCGGAGACCTGGCGGGCGAGGACGCGTCGCGGTACCGGGCCTACGAAGGGGAGCTGGACGGGGAGCAGGTCGCGGCGGCCCATGAGCTGGTCTACCGGCCGCTCCGCCACCCGGAGGGCCCGCCGCAGCCGCAGGTCGAGTACAAGCTGCGGCGGTTCGTCAACGACTACGTGGCCCCGCCGAAGACGGGCGCGAAACTCTCCCTGGCCGTCGAGGCGTTCACCCGGATGTCGGAGGAGATCGCCGGGATGGGGGCGCGTACGGCGCACGAGCTGATGCGGTGCGCGGAGGTGTCGTTCATCCGGGACTGCGCCGAGATGGCGGCGCGGGCCTCGCTCGCCCGGACGGAGTCGCGCTGGGGGCTCTACCACGAGCGGCTCGACCATCCGGAGCGGGACGACGAGGGCTGGCTGCACCACCTCGATCTGCGCAAGTCACCTTCCGGGGCGATGGAGTTCACGGCACGGCCGGTCGAGCCGTACGTGGTGCCGGTGCCGGAGTTCGCGCCGCCGGGTGGTCCGGAGCGGTACCTGGGCGAGGTGGCTCTGGTGCCGGTCGCCACGGCCGGTCCGCGGGACTCGGCTCCGGCGGCGCGGCCGGACACCGGGCAGGCCGCTCCGGTCGGGTCCCCGGCGGTCGCGGCCCCTCACCCGCGGCTGCTGCGGCTGCTCTCCCTCGTCGAGGACTCCCCCGAGCTCGACGCGCTCGCGCCCTATCTGGACGACGCCGATCCCGCGGTGCGGGCCGCCGCCGTCACCGCCGTCGGGGAGACCGCGCCCGCCGGCGCGGGACCCGCGCTCGCCGCGCGGCTGCGGGACGACGCGCCCGCGGTCCGGGCCGCCGCCTCGGCCGCCCTGCGCGAACTGGTGGAGGTGCTGCCCGCCGAGCCGGAGCTCGGGAACGGCCTGCGGGAGGCCCTCGCCGTGCCCGACGCGGCGGTGCGGGCCGCCGCGCTCGACGTCCTGCGGGCGCTGCGGCTCGGGGACGCCCCGCTGTACGCGGGAGCGCTCGCCGACGCCGCCGTGGACGTGCGCGTGCGGGCCGTCCGGGCCCTGGTCTCGGTGGACGGGGTCGCGGAGCTGGCGGTGGCGGCCGCCGATCCGGCCCGCGAGGTGCGGGTCGCGGTGGCCCGTGGTCTCGCCGCCGTACGGGACCCGGCGCCGGACCCGCTCGGCCCGCTGCTCGACGATCCGGATCCGCTGGTGCGGGGCGCGGCCCTGGGCGCCCTGGCCGGCACCGGCTGCCCGCCCGGGTACGCGGCGACGGCCGGGGCGGCGCTCGGTGATCCCGCCTGGCAGGTCAGGTCGGGCGCCGCGACCGCGCTCCGGGCCGCCCCGGCCGCCCTCGCGGTCCCCGCTCTGGCCGGGGCTCTCGCCGATGTGAACCCGGACGTCCGCAAGGCCGCCGTGCTGTCGCTCCTCGTCCACCGCGCCGACCCCGCGGCCCGTACGGCGCTCGCGGGGGCGGCCGGTGACTCCGACGCCGACGTGCGCGCCTACGCCGCCCGCGCGGCGCGCTGAGCCCGGCGCGGGGCCCCCGGGTCCGAAGCCGTGTGGAGGTGCTGGGCGCGGGGCCGGCCGGGCGGGGCGGCGGGGAGGGTCCGGGTGAGGGGGAAGCCGCAGGCGAGGGCGGTGCGGCACGATCCCTCGTTGCCGACGGCGTGCACGAGTTCCAGGGCGCGCCCGGCGAAGGGGCTTTCACCGTCCGCCGCCCACGCGGTGACGAGGAGGAGGGCCCGGGAGGCGACACGGCGGCCGCGTGCCTCGGCCGCGGTCCAGTAGCCGAGGCGTACGGGCGCCGTTCCGTCGGCGGCGTCCGTCGCCGTGACGGCGATGTGGCCGAGTGCCGGAGCGGAACCGGCGGAGGTGGACTCGACGACGGCGAACGCCGCTCGGGTCCCGGCCGCCCAGCCCTCGTTCTGGGCGTCCACCCACGCGCGTGCCTCCCGTTCGGTGTCCAGGTGGGTGGCGAGCCATGTCCGCAGCTGCGGGTCCTGGTGGTGGCGTACGAGCGGCCGGGCGTCCTCGTGCGTCCAGGGCCGCAGCAGCAGGGGCGGGCCGGAGTGGGTCGGGCAGGTGGCGGGGTCCTCTTCGAGGAGGAGCTGCGGGCCGTTCATGATCGGACGATATCCACCGGCCGTACGGTCGGCGCACCCGGGCGGGTGGTGATCGGCGGCACGTGGGTGAGCGCGCGCATGGGCGGCGCCGGAGCGGGGAAGGGGCGCACGACGCACGCAGCGAGACAGGACGACGAGGAGGTGGTGCCGGTGTCGGGGCCGACGACCGGAGAGGAGGTGGGCGCACCGTGCTGGCTGAGTCTGAACGCGCACGATCTGGACGCGGCGGAGCGCTTCTACGGGGCCGTGCTGGGCTGGACGTTCCGGCGGGGCGGCGAGGAGCGGGAGTACGCGGTCGGTGAGCTGGACGGGGTGCCCGTCGCCGGGATCGCGGCCGTCGCGGCCGAGCTCTCCGTACCGGTGTCCTGGACGGCGTTCTTCGCCGTGGACGACGCCGACGCGGCCGTGGCGCGGATCAGGGAGCGCGGCGGCACCGTCGGCGTGGGGCCGGTCGCCTATCCGCCCCGGGGACGTGCGGCGCTCGCCACCGACCTGGAGGGCGCGGCCTTCGGCGTGTGGCAGGGACGGACGGAGACCCACTGGCACATCGGGGAGCACTCGGCGCCCGCCTGGCTCGAACTGCACACGCGGGACGCGTTCGAGGCCGCCGTGTTCTACGGCGGGGTGCTCCGCTGGGCGGACGAGGCACCGGACCGCTTCGAGGTGTCGTACGAGCAGGACAAGGTGGTGCTGCGGCGTGACGGCGAGGCCGTCGCCCGGCTGAACAGCGGGCCGGTCGAGTCCGGCTCGCCCCGGCCCCAGCTGCGTCCGCGCTGGCTGGTGCGGTTCCGGGTGCCCGATCCGGAGGCGGCGAAGGCCGAGGTCCTGGCGCACGGCGGGTCGGTGGTGCCGGGCGACGACTGGGGCGGGGTGCGCGGTGCGGAGGAGGAGGGGCGCAGGGCGGTGGTGGTGCGTGATCCGGACGGGGCGCTCTTCGCGCTGGAGGCGGCCGAGGACGGCAAGCCCTGAGCGTCGGCCGGTGCGGGCCGGGGTGTGCTCCCCGTGCCCGCACCGATCCCTGACCGCACCGGCCCGTGGCCGCGCCGTGATCCGGCGTCCGGTCAGGCGGCGGCCCCGGAGGGGGTGCGCGGGGCGGTGTCCGGTTCCGTGTCCTTCGGGTCGGCCGCGGGCGTCGCCGCGGCCTTGGCGGGGATGAGGGCGGCGACGACCGCGGCCACCAGGCCGACCCCGCAGCCGATGAGCATGGCGACGCGGAAGCCGTCCTCGGACGGCAGTGCGTGGCCGCCCAGGGTCGTGGTCATCTGGGCGAGGACGACGCCGATGACGGCGGCCGACACGGAGGTGCCGATGGAGCGCATCAGGGTGTTGAAGCTGTTGGCCGACGCGGTCTCCTCCTGCGGGACCGCGCCCATGATGAGCGCCGGCATGGCGCCGTAGGCGAGTCCGACGCCGGTGTTGCAGATGAGCGTGACGACGAGCAGGCCGCCGGTGGAACCCATCAGGGCGAGCGAGGAGCCGTAGCCGGCGGCGATGACGAGGGCGCCGACGGAGAGCGTGACCTTGGGGCCGCGGGCGGCCGAGAGCTTGGCGCCGAGCGGCGCCAGGACCATCATCATCAGGCCCGCGGGGGCCATCCACAGACCCATGGCCATCATCGACTGGCCGAGGCCGTAGCCGGTGGCCTCGGGCAGCTGGAACAGCTGGGGCACGACCAGGGACTGCGCGTACATGGCGAATCCGACCAGGATCGACGCCGTGTTGGTGAGCAGGACGACCGGGCGGGCGGTGACCCGCAGATCGACGAGGGGCTCGGGTACACGCAGTTCCCAGGCGCCCCAGCCGAGCAGGACGACGGCCGCGAGGGCGAAGAGGCCGAGGGTGGTGCCACTGCCCCAGCCCCAGGTCGCGCCCTTGGAGACGGCGAGCAGCAGCGCGACGAGCCCGATGCCGAGGCCGAGGGCGCCGGGGACGTCGAAGCGGCCGGCGGCGGGGGCGCGGCGACCGGCCGGGGCGACGCGCCAGATCAGGACGCCCACCAGGACGCTCATTCCGGCGGCGACCCAGAAGAGCACGCGCCAGCTGGCGTTCTCGGCGACGGCGGCGGAGAACGGCAGGCCGAGGGCGCCGCCGACGCCCATGGAGGCGCTCATCAGGGCGATGGATCCGCCGAGCTTCTCGGGCGGGAGGATGTCGCGGAGCAGGCTGATGCCGAGCGGTACGACGCCCATGCCGAGGCCCTGGAGGCCGCGTCCGACGATCATCGGGACGACGGAGGAGGCGAGCGCGCAGACCACCGAGCCGGCGATCAGCGGGATCACGGAGACCAACAGCACCCGCCGCTTGCCGAGGGTGTCGCCGAGCCGGCCGGCCACGGGGGTGGCGACGGCGCCGGCGAGCAGGGTGGCGGTGATCACCCAGGAGGCGTTGGACGCGGTGGTGTCGAGCAGCCTGGGGAGGTCGCCGATGAGCGGCACCACCAGGGTCTGCATGAGTGCGGCCACGATGCCGGCGAGTGCGAGGACGCCGACGACGCCTCCGGGCCGGGCGTCGGGCTTGGAGCCGTCCACGAGTTCTCCCTCGGTCCTGCGGATGGTGCGGGGTGCGGCACGGTTCGCCGTGCGCAGTCTTGTGCATCATGCACATCTATTGCGGAATGCACAACATATGCATGCTGCACAATGGATCACCGCGAGGGAGAATGGAGCCATGGACAAGCCCGTGGACAAGCCCACCCATCTGGTCGAGTTCGAGACCATGCTGCTCGGCCGGCACGCCCTTCTGTACGCACCTCGCTCCCGCGCCTCCGGCGGCCACCTCGACCGCAGCGCGTACGTCCTGCTGAGCCGCATCAGGATGCACGGGCCGATGTCCATCGGGCAGCTCAGCGAGGCCTTCGGCCTCGACGCCTCCACCCTGAACCGCCAGACGGCGGCCATGCTGCGCGCCGGGGTCGTGGAACGCATTCCGGACCCCGAGGGCGGCATCGCCCGCAAGTTCCGCATCACCGAGGAGGGCGAGCGCCGCCTGGAGGCGGACCGGACCTCGAACATCGAGGGCCTGGAGCGGGTCATGGAGCACTGGTCGCCCGAGGACGTGGCCCGCTTCGCCGCCTTCCTCGAACGCTTCAACCGGGACATCGAGCGCTTGGAGGGGCGCCCCTGGCCGCGCCCCTGAGGCCCGCCCGCACACCCTCCCCTTCACCGCGACCGGCCGAACTCCCCGAACGCGGACACCACTTCGGACAGAAGTCTTTACCTCCAGGCGCCGTCGGCGGTAACTTCCCGCCGACGCAAGATGTTTCAGAAACTTTCCGACAGCGTTTCCAGCGGTGCCGATCCCCTTCTCCCGCCGGCCCGTACGGAACGCGCCCCGCCTGGAGACGAGATGACCCACACCCCCACACGGCCACCAGGGCGCCCGGTGGCCGTCCTGGTCGTGGCCGCCGGCCTGCTCGGCCTGTTCGCCGCACCGCCCGACGCCCCCTCGCCCCGGACCGCCCCGGTGGCGGCCGCCACGGAGAACACGGCGACGGTCTTCTACTGGACCAAGACGAAGAACTGGGCCGCGTACAAGCTGCATTACGCCCCCGACGGCGGCGCCTGGACCGCGGTCCCCGGTGTCGACATGGAGCCCGCCTGCACGGACTGGGTGAAGAGGACCGTCACCCTCGGCACGGCCACCGGGCTCCGGGCCACCTTCAACAACGGCACCGGCACCTGGGACAACAACGGCGGCAAGAACTACGCCCTGGGCACCGGCGCCCTCACCGTCAAGGACGGGGTCGTCGCCCACTCCGACCCGTGCTCGGGCGCCACGCCCACCCCGGGTGCCAAGGCCACCGTCTACTACTCCACCGAGACGCTCGGCTGGTCCACCGTCAACGTTCACTACCAGCCGGCCGGCGGCGCCTGGACGGCCGTCCCCGGCGTCGGTACGCAGGCCGCCTGTGCCGGCTGGTGGAAGCGGGAGATCGACCTCGGGACGGCCGCCTCCTTCAAGGCCGCGTTCAACAACGGCAACGGCACGTGGGACAACAACGGAGGCTCGGACTACGCCCTCGGAACCGGCGTCAGCACCGTACGGAACAACGTGGTGAAGGCGAACGCGACCGATCCGTGCGCCGCCGCGACCCCCGACACCCAGGCGCCGACCGCCCCCGGCCGGCTCACCGCCGCCGCCGACGGCGTCTCGGTGCTGCTCGGCTGGGACCCCGCCACCGACGACAGGGGCGTGACGAAGTACCAGGTCACCCGTACCGGCGGCAGCGGCGGCACGGTCGTCACCGACGTCGGGTCCACCGTGTTCTCCGACACGGGCCTGGCCGAACGGACCGCCTACACGTACACGGTGAGGGCCGTGGACGCGGCCGGGAACGTCTCCGCCGCCTCGACTCCCGCGACCGCCACCACCGGCGACAGGCCGGCGAACCCCGGCACCGGGAAGCCGCTCGGCACCGATCCGCGCAAGGACCCGATCTACTTCGTCCTCACCGCCCGGTTCAACGACGGCGACCCGTCGAACAACCGCGGCGGAAGCCAGCACGTCAAGTCGGGCAACGCGGCCAACGACGACCCCATGTTCCGGGGCGACTTCAAGGGCCTCATCCAGAAGCTGGACTACGTCAAGGGCCTCGGCTTCTCGGCGATATGGGTCACGCCGGTGGTCCTCAACCGGTCCGACTACGACCACCACGGCTACCACGGCTGGGACTTCTACAAGGTCGACCCGCGCCTGGAGTCGGCGGGCGCCTCCTACCAGGACCTGATCGACGCGGCCCACGCCAAGGGCATGAAGATCTACCAGGACGTCGTCTACAACCACTCCTCCCGCTGGGGCGCCAAGGGCCTGTTCACGCCCACCGTGTACGGCGTGCGGGACAGCCAGTGGAGCTGGTACTACGACGAGAAGCAGCCCGGCTTCGAGTACGACGGCCTGACGATCGACCCGAAGACCGGGAAGTCGTACTACAACGGCGACCTGTGGTCGACGGCGGAGCCGACCGGCAACACCTGTCTCGACTGGGGGAAGCCGACGGGCGGCAAGAGCGCCGAGGGCCACACCGTCTACAACTGCCAGTGGCCGAGCCCCACGTCAGGCATGTTCCCGAAGGCCCTCTTCCACCAGTGCTGGATCGGCAACTGGGAGGGTGAGGACTCACGTTCCTGCTGGCTGCACGAGGACCTGGCGGACCTCAACACCGAGAACCCGACCGTGCAGAACTACCTGATCGGCGCCTACAACAAGTACATCGACATGGGCGTCGACGGCTTCCGCGTCGACACGGCCGTGCACATCCCCCGCACCACCTGGAACCGCCGCTTCCTGCCCGCCCTCCAGGAACGGGTGACGCAGCGCCACGGGGCCGAGGCCGCGAAGAACTTCTTCGTCTTCGGCGAGGTCGCCGCCTTCGTCAACGACAAGTGGAACCGCGGTTCGGTGAACCACTCCGCGCAGTTCTTCACCTGGAAGGAACGCAAGGAGTACGACGCCGACGACGGCAAGGCCGCCCTGGAGATGTACGACTACGAGCAGCAGCAGGGCACGGGAAGCCAGCCCACCTCCACCAACGCCTTCCTGGACGGGAACAGCTACCACACGCCCGACCACAGCCGCTTCTCCGGCATGAACGTCATCGACATGCGCATGCACATGAACTTCGGTGACGCGTACAACGCCTTCTCCAACGGCAAGGACTCGGACGACAGTTACAACGACGCCACGTACAACGTCGTCTACGTCGACAGCCACGACTACGGTCCCAACAAGTCGAGCGAGCGGTACACGGGCGGCACCGACGCCTGGGCCGAGAACATGTCCCTGATGTGGACGTTCCGCGGCATCCCGACGCTCTACTACGGCTCCGAGATCGAGTTCCAGAAGGGGAAGAAGATCGACTGCGGGCCGACCTGTCCGCTCGCCACGACCGGCCGCGCCTACTTCGGCGAGCACGTCGCCGGCTCGGTCACGGCCTCCGACTTCTCCCAGGTCTCCGCGGCCTCCGGAGCGGTCGCCACCACGCTTCAGCAGCCCCTGGTGCGGCACGTGCAGCGGCTCAACCAGATCCGCCGCGCGATCCCCGCGCTGCAGACGGGCCAGTACTCCACCGAGGGCGTCTCGGGCGGCATGGCGTTCAAGCGCCGCTACACCAGCGGCGGTACGGACAGCTTCGCGCTGGTCACGGTCTCGGGCGGGGCGACCTACTCGGGCGTCCCGAACGGCACGTACACCGACGCCGTCACCGGCGACGTCCGGACCGTCACCAACGGCACCCTCGCGGTCACCGCACCCGGCAAGGGCAACCTGCGGGTGTACGTCCTGAACGGCCCGGGCAAGATCGGCGCCGCAGGTCCGTACCTGAAGTAGACGCAGGTCCGTACCTGAAGCAGAGGTGACAAAAGGGGCGGGGTGCCCGAAACCCTGCCCCTTCCGGCACTGTTCGGTCAACAGTGCGTAACGCGAACGGGCTTCTCGGACAGAACTCTTCCCTCCGGGGCACGAGTCTGGGATCTTGCGTCCACCCCACACATCACAAAGCCCGGCAGGCGCCACCCGCGCCACCGGGTTATCGGAGGACGCATTGTTTTCCCTCATATCCAGCCGGTTGAGAACGTCGGCCATCGCCGTCGCCGCCCTCGGTACCACCGTGGCACTCGCCGCTCCCGCCGGATTCGCCCAGGCAGCACCGTCGGACACCGCGCCCGTCGCGGCCCGTTCGGCGGGGGCGACGACGGCCACCACGACCACGGCGACGTCGGCGGCCTGGGCCGCCGGCACCCGCGCGTACCTGGTGATCACGGCCCCCGGCGGCACCTCGGCCGTGAGCGGCGCCGTGGCGAGCAACGGCGGTTCGGTCTTCGCGACCTACGACGCCATCGGCGTGATCGTGGCGCACTCGACGTCCGCGTCGTTCGCCTCGGCGATGCGCGCGGTCGGCGGCGTCCAGCAGGTCGGGGCGACCCGTACCTCCGACGTCCCCGCCGACGCCTACAACCCGGCGCTCCCGGCGAACCCGGCACAGTCGACGACGACCCTCACCGAGTCGAACCGCTGGGACATGACGCAGATCAAGGCCGACCAGGCCTGGGCGGTCACCACCGGTTCGGCGACGGTGAAGGTCGGCGTCCTCGACACCGGCGTGGACGACCGGCACCAGGACATCGCGCCCAACTTCAACGCCGCCGACTCGGCCTCCTGCGCCTACGGCAAGGCGGACACGCGCGCGGGTGCCTGGCGTGACGTCGGCACCCACGGCACGCACGTCGCGGGCACGATCGCGGCCGCCAAGAACGGCAAGGGCGTCATCGGCGTCGCGCCGGGCGTGAAGATATCCTCCGTCCGCATCGCGGAGCCGACCAGCAGCCTGTTCTTCGCGGAGAACACGATCTGCGGCTTCATGTGGGCCGGCGACCACGGCTTCAAGGTCACCAACAACAGCTACTACACGGACCCGTGGGCGTTCAACTGCCCGGACAACGTGGACCAGGCCGCCATCATCGAGGGCGTCCGCCGCGCCCAGGCGTACGCCGAGGGCAAGGGTTCGCTCCAGGTGGCCGCGGCCGGCAACTCCAACTACGACCTGGCGAACAAGACGACCGACTCCGAGAGCCCCAACGACTCGACCCCGGTCACCCGTACGATCACCAACGCCTGCGTCGACATCCCGACGGAGCTTCCGGGCGTCGTGACGGTCGCCGCGCAGGGCAACGGCGGCGCCAAGGCCTCGTACTCGAACTTCGGCAACGGCGTCATCGACATCGCGGCCCCCGGCGGCGACGGCGCCTCCGGTGTCTACTCGACGCTCCCGGGCGGCAAGTACGGCAACATGAACGGCACGTCGATGGCCTCCCCGCACGTGGCGGGCGTCGCGGCGCTGATCGCGAGCGTGAACCCGACGTTCACCCCGGCGCAGATCCGCGACCAGCTCGGTGTCCAGGCCACCGACAGGGCGTGCCCCTCGGACACCCGCTGCACGGGCACCTCGACGAAGAACGGCTTCTTCGGTGAGGGCGCGGTCGACGCCCTGAAGGCCGTCGGGGGCACCACCCCGCCGCCCGGCGCGTACTTCGAGAACCTGACCGACGTCGCGATCGCCGACAACGCCACGGTCGAGAGCCCCATCACGGTCAGCGGCGTGACGGGCAACGCGCCGGCCACGCTCAAGGTGGGCGTGGACATCCGGCACACCTACATCGGTGACCTGAAGGTCGACCTGGTGGCCCCGGACGGCACCGTGTACACGGTGCACAACCGGACCGGCAGCGGTACGGACAACATCGTGCAGACGTTCACGGTCAACGCCTCGGCGGAGGTCGCGAACGGCGTCTGGAAGCTTCGCGTGAACGACAACGCGAGCCAGGACACGGGCACGATCGCCGCCTGGAACCTGACCTTCTGACACAGCGCGACCCCCTGACGGGGCCGGAGCCGCCATGGCTCCGGCCCCGTTCGCGTGCCTGGGCAAGTACGTGGGGAAAGAAAGTACTTACCGGGGGTAGCCCGCCCGGCCCTCTTGCTATACGTTCCGTCTAACAAGCTTGCTAGACACTGCGTCTAACAAGCTCCACCGAGCCGATCGCGACCCAAGGAGCCGCACCATGGCAAGCAGTACCGTTCGCCCGGACAACGAAGACCCCGACGTCGCTGAGCGGCTGCTCCGATCGGCCGCGAAGCTGTCGTACGACCCCGCCGTCGAGGTCGACTGGGACGCCCCCCTCGACAAGAGCTTCCACGGGCAGAGCCCCGAGTGGAACTCCCTCTACGGCACCGCGTACTGGAACGAGATGACCGAGGAGCAGCGCAAGGAGCTGACCCGGCAGGAGACCGCCTCGGTCGCCAGCACCGGCATCTGGTTCGAGATGATCCTCCAGCAGATGGTGCTCCGCGACATCTACCGCATGGACCACACCGATCCCCGGTTCCAGTGGGCCCTCACCGAGATCGCCGACGAGTGCCGGCACTCGATCATGTTCGCCCGGGGCTCCCAGAAGCTCGGCGCCCCCGCCTACCGGCCCAAGCGGGCCGTGCTCGAACTCGGGCGCTTCATGAAGACCGTCGGCTTCGGCGAGGCCGCGTACGCGGGCATCCTCGTCGCCGAGGAGGTCCTCGACGTCATGCAGCGCGACTGGATGCGCGACGAGCGGGTCGTCCCCTTCGTCCGCACCATCAGCAACATCCACGTCGTCGAGGAATCCCGGCACATGAAGTTCGCCCGGGACGAGACGCGCCGCCACCTCGCGCGCGCGAGCCGGCCGCGCCGTCACTTCCAGGCCCTCGTGGTCGCCATCGCCGCGTACTACATCATCACCAGCCTGGTGAACCCGGAGGTGTACGTCAGGGCCGGTCTCGACCCCGAGCGGGCCCGCCGCGAGGCGGCCGCCAACGAGCACTACAAGGCGCAGCTGCGCGCCAGTTGCTCCGGCCTCATGGAGTTCCTGGCCGACGTCGGGATGCTGACCCGGCCCGCGCTCTTCTTCTACCAGCGCGCCCACCTCGTCTGACCCCTCCGAGCCGAGCCCCTCCGAGAAGAGCAGAGCAGAGCCGCCGACATGACCTACGCGATCACCCAGACCTGCTGCAACGACGCCACCTGCGTCGCCGTCTGCCCGGTCAACTGCATCCACCCGGCGCCCGGGGAAGCCGACTTCGGGACCACGGAGATGCTGTACATCGACCCCAAGACCTGCATCGACTGCGGCGCCTGCGCCGACGCCTGCCCCGTCGACGCGATCTTCCCGGCGGACCGTCTCACCGGACGACTGCGGGAGTACGAGGCGATCAACGCGCGGTACTACGCCGACCGCACCCCGGAACCGGCCCTGGCCTCGCCCAACTTCCACACCTGGGGCGAGCCCTCGTTCCCCCGCTCGCTGCCCGCCGACTTCGCGCCGCTGCGGATCGCGGTCGTCGGCACCGGACCCGCCGGCATGTACGCCGCGGAGGACCTCCTCCTGCACACCAACGCCGAGGTGACGCTGATCGACCGGCTGCCGGTGGCGGGCGGCCTCCTCCGGTACGGAGTGGCGCCCGACCACCCGGCCACCAAGGGCGCGGGCGAGACCTTCGCCCGCTTCCACTCCCACCCCCGGGTCCGGATGCGGCTCGGCGTGGAGATCGGCGAGGACGTCACCGTCGAGGAGGTCGCCGCACACCACGACGCGGTGGTCTACGCGGTGGGCGCGCCCTCCGACCGGCGCCTCGGCATCCCCGGCGAGGAGCTGCCCGGCAGCGTCTCGGCGACCTCCGTCGTCTCCTGGTACAACGCGCACCCCGAGACCGGCGCGGACGCCGTCCGGCTCTCCGCCGAGCGGGTCGTCGTCGTCGGCAACGGCAACGTCGCCCTCGACGTCGCCCGCGTCCTCGTCATGGACCCGGCCGACCTCGCCGGTACGGACATCGCGGACCACGCCCTCGCGGCCCTGCGGGGCGCCCGGGTCCGCGAGGTGGTGCTGCTCGGCCGCAGGGGCCCCGAGCACGCGTCGTACACCGCGTCCGAACTGCTCGCCCTCAAGCACCTGCCGGGGGTGGACCTGGTCGTCGACGACCGGGACCCGCGCACCGGCGCGGCCGTCGACGCGGCGGCGGCCGGGGAGAAGGCGGCGCTGCTGCGGGACGTGGCCCGCGAGACGGTGGACTGGACCCGGGCCCCCGCGCGAGACCGGCGCCGGATCGTGCTCCGCTTCCACTCCGCCCCGGTCGAGGCGCTCGGCACCGACGGCGTACGGGCGGTCCGGGTGACGGAGGAGGGATCCCCCTCGGGTACGGAGATCGGCACGGGGCTCCTCGTCCGGGCCATCGGCTACCGCGGTGTGCCGCTGCCGGGGCTGCCCTTCGACGAGGCGACCGGCACGGTGCCGCACGAGGCCGGGCGGGTGAAGGGACTGCCCGGCGGGTACGTCGTCGGCTGGATCAAGCGCGGGCCCTCCGGGGGCATCGGCGCCAACCGGGCCTGCGCCGAGGAGACGGTCGGGACCCTGCTCGCGGACGCGGTCGCCGGGGCGCTGCCCGCTCCGACGGGCACGGCCCAGGACTTCCGCAGGCTGGCCCGGAGCCGCAGCCGGCACCTCGTCGACGCGCGCGGTCTCGCGGCCATCGACCGTACGGAGCGGGCCAGGGGCCAGGACGCGGGGCGTCCCCGGGTCAAGCTCGCCACGGTGCCGGAGCTCGTCGCGGCGGCGCGGGGCGGACGGTGGCGCCGGCGGGGTTGACCGCCGGGGGGTGTCCGGCCCGGGACGGCGGGCCGGTACGGCTCAGGCGGTCACGGTTCAGACAGCGGCGTCCACGGACGCCGCCTGGCGGACCACGATCGCGTTGAGCCGGACGGCGAAGGGGACGACGTCCGTCAGTTCCAGGGTGGTGGCCCTCGCCTTCGGCAGCTCGACGGTCACGTCGACGCAGAAGGCGAGGGCGTAGATGTCCTGTCCGGTCTTCTCGTCCTGGAGGGCGAAGAAGAGGTCCCGGTAGAAGCGGGTGCGGTGCTCGGACTCCTCGTAGAAGGAGAGCCCGGGCTGCCCCTCCTGCCCGGCGAGGCCGGTGAAGGCCTCGACGAGCTCCCGCTCGACGGTCCCCCAGAACCCCGCTTCCGCGTACTCCGGAGGCAGGGCCTGCCGGACGGCCTCCTTCAGCGAGAGCACCATGACCAGGACGGGGGCGTACTCCTGGAGGCCCCAGCCCCGGACCATCCTCACGACGGTGGTGTCGGGGACGGCCGCGGCGGCCGCCCGTATCGCCTCGAAGTCGAAGTTGACGGTCGCGGGCGCGATCGCCTGCTGGAACACCCGGTCGATGGACCGGGCCCGTTCGAGATGGTCCGGTCCCACCTCGACGACGGTCCTGAAACTGGCGGCCAAAGCTCCTCCTGTGTGATCTCGATGATCAGGAGGGGTCAGTATGTCGAGCGTCCGCCCGGCACCGTGGGCGAGTCCGCCGTACGGACGGGAGCCGGTCAGGACCTCTTGCGGGGCTTCCCGCCGGTACGGCCCCGGCCGGAACCTCCGCCGCCGGCCTTGCGGGCCGCCGGCTTCCCCGTCGTACGGGACCCGCCGCCCGGCTTCCCGGACCTGGCGGGCTTCTGCTCCTTCTTCGGCTGCTTCTGGCCCTTCCGCTCCTCCGCGCGGCGGCCCCGGGTGCTGTTCACCGTGCGGCCGCGCACGATGCCGATGAACTCCTCCACCAGGTCGGGGGCCTCGTCGGCCGCCGGCCAGGACAGGGCCACCCGCGACTGCGGGACGCCGGTCAGGGTCCGGTAGGTGAGGTCCTTGCGGTGGTGCAGCCGGGCGAGGGACTGCGGCACGGCGAGCACGCCGACGCCCGCCGCGACCAGCTCGACCGCGTCGGCGGTCGTCTCCGGGCGCTCGTTCGCCGCGCGGCCCGGCGGCCGCTCCCAGCCGAGGGTGTCGTCGAGGGGGTGGAGGACGAGCTCCTCGGCGAGGTCGTCGGCCGACACCTCCTCGGCCGCCGCGAACAGGTGGTCCTTGGGGACGACGACGACCGTCGTCTCCGTGTAGAGCGGAATCGCGCTGAGGTCGTCCCGGTCGACGGGCAGCCGGACCAGGCCGGCGTCGGCCACGCCCTCCCGGAGCGCGCCGAAGGCCTCGGCGGGCGTCACGGCGAGGAGGGTCAGGGGCACGTCGGGCAGGCGCTCCTTCCAGACCCCGACCCACTTCGACGGTGTCACTCCGGGCACGTACGCCAGCCGGAAGGCAGGGGTGCCGGAAGGGAGGTCAGAGGGGGAGACCGCGGGGGAATCCGCCGGGGTGTCCGAGGGGGAAGCGTCCGAGCCTGTCACTCCGCCAGGTTACCGGTAGCTGCCGTGGTCGGAACTCGCCCGCACGCTCGATACCCTTGACACCATGACGTCGCACCAGAACACCCAGACGATGAAGCCCGCCACCGCGGCGAAGAAGCTGGGTGTGTACCTCGAGGCCACCCCCGCAGAGTTCCAGGAGGGTGTCGTCTCGCGCTCCGAGCTGAACGAGCTCCAGGCGAACCCGCCCGCCTGGCTCCAGGAACTCAGGAAGAACGGCCCGCACCCCCGCCCGGTGGTCGCGCAGCGGCTCGGCGTCTCCATCGCCGGTCTCGCGCGCGGCGGCATCACCGAGCCGCTCACCACCGAGCAGATCGACGCGCTCAGGCAGGAGCTCCCCGAGTGGCTCCAGAAGGAGCGGGCCACCCAGGCGGAGGTCCGCAAGGAGACCGTCCGCATCAAGGAGCGCGACGCGGAGCGGGCGCGCCGCGACCAGAACGCCTGATCGTCCCTCCACACCGCGCCGCACCCCGAGGGGTGTGGCGCGGCGCCGTGCGCGGGAGTCATTCCCCCATGAGTGCTTTCCCCCTGAGCGACCTGAGCACCGCGTCCGAGCCTCCGGTCGTCGTCGGCGTGGACGGATCGGAGCACAGTCTCCGGGCCCTCGAGTGGGCGCTGAGCGCCGCCGAGCACCTGGAGTCACCGCTGGTCGTGGCCCATGTGCGGTCCGACGCCCTCCAGCTCGGCGCCGCCCGCATCGCCTCCCTCGGACCGTCTCCGGAGCTTCCCGACACGGTGGTGACGGCCGTACGGAAGACGGTCGAGGAGCGCGGGCACACCCTTCCCGTGCGGTACGAGTCCCTCGACGGGGCCGTGACCGACGCCCTGCCCGCGGCCGCGCGGGGCGCGCGGCTCCTGGTGACCGGTTCCCGCGGGCACGGCGGCTTCGCGAGCCTGCTGCTCGGTTCGACCAGCCGGACGCTCGCCGCGACGGCTCCCTGCCCGCTCGTCGTCGTCCCGCACGAGGCACGCGCGGCCGCCCTGGAGGGCGGTGCGGAGGCGGGCCGGGTCCTGCTCGGCCTGCACACGGAGGAGACCCCGGACGAGGTGGTGGCCTTCGCCTTCGAGGCGGCGTACCACCGGGTCGTACCGCTGGAGGTCGTGACGGCGTTCCGGCTGCCCCCGCAGCCGGGCGCGCTGGTCGTCGCGCCGTCCCCGGCGCTCCAGGTGCCTCCGCCGCTGCCCCTCGCGGACGACATGGAGCAGCAGCTCGTACGGCAGGGGCGGCGGGAGCAGGAGGAGCGGCTGCGGCCCTTCGCCGCCCGCCGGCCGGAGGTCGACGTCGTTCCGGTGGTGGTGCCGGGGGACGCGGCGGGGCTGCTCGTGGAGGGTTCGCGGGACGCCGGTCTGCTGGTGGTGGGCCGGCACCACCGGCATCGCTTCGGCTCGCTGCTCGTCGGCTCGGTCGCGCACGCGGTGCTGCACCACGCGCACTGCCCGGTCGCCGTGGTTCCCCCCTCGGCCGGGTAGTTCCCTGGCGGCGCGGTGAGCGCTGCTGGTAGAAGGGGATCATGAACACCCCCGAGCGGGCCGCCGCCGCCCACCGCAATGTCCGGCCACCGGTCCCCCAGGCCTCTCTCGGCGCGGGGGTGGTGGTGACCGACGAGGCCGGCCGGGTGCTCCTCGGGCTGCACCGCTCCGGGGTGTGGGAGCTGCCGGGCGGCATGGTCGAACCCGGTGAGTCCGTCGAGGACGCGGCGGTCCGCGAGCTGGCCGAGGAGACGGCGCTCGTCGCGGACGCCGCCGACGTGGAGGTCATCGGGCTGATCCTGGACTCGGTCACCTCCTCGCTGCTGACCCGGATGACCGCGGCCACGGTGCTGCGGGTGTTCCGCGGGGTGCCCGCCGTGGCCGAGCCGGACAAGATCGAGCGCTGGGAGTGGACGGACCCGGACCGCCTGCCGGAGGCGCTGTTCGTGCCGTCCGCGCAGGTGCTCCGGATGTGGCGGCCCGAGCTGCCGCTGCCCGGCGGCCCGTTCCACCGCTACCCGGTGGGCCGCCGGCTGCCGGCCTGATCCGTGTCCTCGGGTCCCGGTGTTCACGACACGCCTGTCCGGTCACCTCGTGTCACCGAGCGGGGTGGGACGAGCGTGACTAGCGTGGCCCACAGGAACACGTCATCGATTCGGAAGTGGGAGTCACCGTCATGGCCGCACGACCTGAAGGCACGCCGGTCTGGACCGACGCGATGTTCACCGACGTCGAGGGCGCCAAGACGTTCTACGGCGACGTGCTCGGCTGGACCTTCGGCGAGTCCTCCTCGGAATTCGGCAACTACACCCAGGCGTACAAGAACGGCAAGGCGGTCGCGGCCGTGGTCCCGCCGATGCCGGGACAGGACGGGGAGCCGCAGTCGGCCTGGTGTCTGTACTTCTCCTCGCCGGACGTCACGGCGACGGCGGAGAAGATCCGGAGCGCGGGCGGCACCGTCCTGATGGAGCCGATGCAGGTCGGTGACTTCGGTTCGATGTGCATCGCGCGGGAGCCGTCGGGCGCCGTCTTCGGTGTCTGGCAGGGCGGTACGCACGAGGGCTTCGAGCTGGAGGGCGAGAGCGGCTCGTACGTCTGGGCCGAGGTCTTCACCCGGGAGCCGGCGAAGGCCGACGACTTCTTCACCGCCGTCTTCGGCTACCGCTCCAAGACGATGCCGGACGGCGAGATGGACTACCGGGTCTTCGACCTCGGTGCCGGTCCGGTGCTCGGCCGGATGGTGATGACGGCGGACTTCTCGCCGGAGGTCCCCCCGTACATCCAGGTCTACTTCGCCGTGGACAACTGCGACAAGGCGGTCGAGGCGGCCGAACGTCTCAAGGGGCGGAAGATTTTCGGTCCGATGGACAGTCCCTTCGGCCGTTTCGCGTCGATCATGGACCCGCAGGGTGCCGCTTTCGCCGTGATCGACGTCAGGACCACCGTCGGCGAGGTGCCCGAGATGGTCTGACCGGTACGGAAGACCGCCCCGGGATCCGGTCCCGGGGCGGTCGCGCGCGACTCAGGCGCTGTCGCGGACGGCGACGATGCCGTTGAAGACGCCCACGTACGCGGTGCCGTCGGGTCCGAGGGTGATCGGGGCCCAGTTGTTGTCGTAGGAGAGTCCGGTGCCGGTGAAGCGGCTGAAGACCCGTGCGCCGGTGCGGAAGTCGACGGCCGTGAGGTACCAGGCGTCGACGCCCCAGGCGTGGGGGCGCTTCTCGTAGAAGTAGAGCAGTCCGTTGGCGGTGGAGAGCTTCGGCACGGTGGAGGGCGAGCGGACGTCGCTCTCCCAGACGGTGTCGCAGCCGCTGCCGTCGGCGCGGACGTCGATCCGGGTGGCGCCGCCGACGACACTGCGGCCGAAGGTGAGTGAACTCGGGTTCTCGTATCCGTAGTTGTTCTCGACGACGAGGCTGTCGCCCCAGCTGATCAGTGAGTTGTCGGTGGTGGAGGCGCCCGGACCGAAGACGGGCACCTTGCAGACGAGCCGCTCGGCGGCGGGCACGTCGGCGCCCCTGCGGTAGACGAGGACGTTCATGCGGTCGTCGGCGTTGTCGGTGATGGCGACGTACTCGTCGTGGCGGCCGAAGAGGTCGGGGGTGGTGCCCGAACCCTGGTTCACCGAGCCGGGTTTGGTGCCGGTCCCCCGGTCGTACGTCTCGCGCCACCGCACGCGCGGGACGCCGTCGGCATCGGCCTCGAGGCCGTACAGGGCGTGGTCGGTGACGAGGGAGACGCCGTCCTCGGCGACGGAGAAGGAGTTCTGGATCTCCTCGCCTTCGAGGTGGATCGCGCGCAGGGCGCCCGTCGCGGGGTCCACGGTGCCGACGCGGCCGAGGCGGGTCACCCACCAGACGCGGCCGTCCCAGTCGGGCATGACGGAGGTGACGGGGTCGCAGACGCCGCTGGGGAAGAGGTTGGTCCAGGTGACGCAGTCGTGCGGGACGAGGGAGGTGAGGTCCCAGTCGTCCTCGACGACGAACTCCCATGTTCCGTCGCTCTTCTGACGGTGTGCGATGCGCTGGATGTGCTGCCGGGAGTCGGCGAGGACGACCCGGTCCCGGTGGTCGAGGTAGAAGTAGGCACCTCCGGAGGTGTCCTTGAAGATCCTCTCGAAGTCGAGGCGGGTGACGGCCTCGACGGTGGAGGAGCGCTGCGGCAGCTTGTACTCGGCGAGGGTGTCCAGGGTGCGCGGGTCGAGCAGCTTCAGCAGGAAGCCGCTGAAGGTGCCGCACACGGTGAGGAGCCGGCCGCCGGAGTCGAAGGTGACGGTGGCGCACTCGCCGCCGACGGGGGCGATCTTCTCGCTGTCGACCTCCGGGGAGCGGCCGAGGGGGCCCGGGTACGGGTGGGTGCCGCTGCCCGCGCCGTCGGCGTGCATGCCGCTGCGTCCGTTGGGGGCGAGGTACGGGTGCTGGGCGGGGCCCTCGCCGGGGACGGGACGGGCGGTGGCGGGGGCGCCCTGGTAGTGCTCCACGAAGCGGTGGCCGGGGGCGAGGGGGATCTCCTCGGCCTGGGCGACGGGTGCGGCGCCGGCCAGGAAGGTGGCGGCGAGCGCGATCAGCGTGAGCGCGCGGGCTCGTCTTCTGGGCGGATGGGTGGTCAAGGGGGGCTCCTCGGGTCCGGACGTCGGTCGCGCCGGCGGCCGACGCTAGGCCCGAGTGCGTGAGATGTACATGGAACCGCCCCTGGTTTCATGGGCAGTTCACGGCGGTGCAACGATCACGGTCTGAGGCTGGAGACCACGTCGGCGGTGGCGGCGACGCCGTCGTGGATGGTGGGGGCCATGCTGGTGCCGGCGAGGAAGAAGCCGAGCAGGGCGCAGACGAGCGCGTGGGTGACCTTGAGCCCGCCGGTCCGCAGGAAGATCACGGCCAGGATCAGCAGCAGCACCACGACAGAAATGGAAACGGCCATCGCTCTCACGTCCTCCTTGCGCCGCACCGGAATTGCGGCGTTCGGCGGACAGTGTGGCGGAACGCGCGGTCCGTCCGGGCGTATGGCGGGGCGGCCATACGGGTGAGATTCCGCCGGTTCAGTCGCCGTCGGTTCCCGGCAGGCAGTCCTTCCACTCCACCGTACGGTCGCACCAGCGGTTCAGGAGGACGCGGTCGTGGCCGACGGCGAGGAGGCCGGCGCCGGTCTCGGCCCGGTAGCCCTCGACGGCGGCGACCAGGGCGGCCGTGGTGGAGGCGTCGAGCATCGCGGTCATCTCGTCGCAGATCAGCCAGCGCGGCCGGAGGGTCAAGGCGCGGGCGAGGCAGGCGCGTTGGAGCTGGCCGTCGCTGACCTCGTGGGGGCGGCGGCCGAGCAGGTCGGGGGTGAGTCCGACGGCCGGGGCGAGTTCGGCGACCCGGTCTGCGGCCTCGCCCCGGCGGCCGGTGGCGCGCAGGGGTTCGGCGATCAGGTCGGTGAGGGTGAGCCGGGGGTCGGCGGCGGTGCGGGGCTGCTGGAAGACGACGCCGACGGCGGTGCGCAGGGCGCGCGGGGCCCGGTGGCGCCAGGCCCTGACCTCGGTGCCGTCGAGGACGAGACGGCCCGCGTCGGGACGGTGGAGGAGGGCGGCGACCCGGGCGAGGGTGGACTTGCCGCAGCCGCTGGGGCCGAGGAGTCCGACGGACTCGCCGGGGGCGACGGTGAGCGAGGCGCCCCGGAAGACGGGGGCGCGGCGGTCGTATCCGGCGGTGACGGTGTCGAGTTCAAGCACGGGGGTGCTCCGGGTGGTGGCAGGCCAGGCCGGCGGTGAACGCGGGGCGGGTGGCGCAGAGTTCGGTGGCTCGGGGGCAGCGCGGGGCGAAGGCGCAGCCCTCGGGCAGCGCGGAGAGTTCCGGCGGCATGCCGGGGATCGGGGTGAACACCCGCTCGGGAAGGGCGTCGAGGAGTCCGCGGGCGTAGGGGTGGCGGGGGCCGGTGGGTCCGAAGAAGCGGTGGGCGGGGGCGATCTCGACGATGCGGCCCGCGTACATGACGGCGACGCGGTCGGCGACGCGTTCGGCGGCGGCCAGGTCGTGGGTGATGAGGAGCAGGGCGCGACCGTCGTCGGCGTGGCGGCGCAGTTCGTCGGCGGTGCGGTCGACGAGGTCGCGGTCGAGGCCGGTGGTGGGTTCGTCGGCGAGCAGCAGCCGGGCGTCGCCGATGAGGGCGAGGGCGGTGGCGGCGCGCTGGGCGAGGCCGCCGGAGAGCTCGTGCGGGTGACGGTCGAGGTGTCCCGCGGGGAAGGCGGCCCGTTCGGCGGCGTCCTCGGCGGCCTTCCGCCGCTCGCGGCGCGGGGTGCCGGTGAGGGCGCGGACGGTCTCCTCGAGCTGGGACCGTACGGTGCGGACGGGGGTGAGGTGGGCGGCGGGGCTCTGCGGTACGAGGCCGACGCGGCGGCCCCGTACGGTGCGGGCGAGGGTCTTCTCGTCGGCGGCGAGCAGGTCGATGCCGTCGATCAGCGCGGTACCGGAGGTCTCGGCGTTGCCGGGGAGGAGCCCCAGGAGGGCGGAGGCGAGGACGGACTTGCCGCAGCCGCTCTCGCCGACGAGGGCGAGGCACTCCCCCGCCGCGAGGTCGAAGTCGGCGCCGGTGACGGCGGCGACGGTCCGGCCGCCGCGCAGCCGGAAGCGGACGGTGAGGTCGCGGACGCTGAGGACGGCGTCCTCGGCCCGCTCGGCGGCGACGGCGTCGAGTGCACGCAGCACGCGGTGTCCTGAGGCGTTCGGGGCGTTCACAGCATCAGCTCCGATCGGCGACGCGGGTTGAGCCGGTCCCGCCACACGCCCGCGAGGCCCGCGATGGCGAGGGTCGGGACGATGAGGAGGAGGCCGGGGAAGAGGGTGGGCCACCAGTACCCCGCGAGCAGCGAGGAGCGCGCGTTCTGTACGAGGTTGCCGAGGCTGGCCTGGTGGCTGGGGAGGCCGAGACCGAGGAAGGACAGCGCGGACTCGTGCCACATGGCGTGCGGGACCATCAGGACGGCCGCGAGTCCGGCCTGCGGCAGGACGGCGGGCAGCAGGTGGCGGACGGCGACCCGCCACCGCGAGGCGCCTCCGGAGACGGCGGCGTCGACGAAGGGCCGGGTGCGCAGGGAGAGGACCTCGGAGCGCACGATCCGGGCGGTGGAGAGCCAGTGGGTGACGGCGACGGAGACGATCACGGGCCAGACGCCGGGCCGGAAGAGGGCGACGACGAAGATGCCGAGCAGCAGGTGCGGTACGGAGGAGAAGGCGTCGACGAACCGCATGAGGGTGCGGTCGGTCCAGCCGCCGAGCGCTCCGGCGGCGGCTCCGACGGCGGTGCCGACGACGGTGGCGACGAGGGCGGCGACGAGCCCGACGAGGAGCGAGATCCGCAGGCCGTAGACGCAGCGCAGGAGGAGGTCGCGGCCGAGGTCGTCGGTGCCGAAGGGATGCTCCCAGGACGGCGGGAGGAGCTTTCGGGAGAGGTCGACGGCCTGTTCGTCGAGCTGGACGAGCGGGGGCACGAGCAGGACGGCGAGCAGGACGGCGCCGACGACCAGGGCGGAGATCCAGAGCCGCAGGCGGTGGGTGCGCGGGTCAGCCATCGAAGCCCACCCTCGGGTCGGCGAGTCCGTACAGCAGGTCCGAGAGGAGGTTGCCGAGGAGGACGGCGGCGGTGGCGAGGACGGTGAGCGCGGCGAGCAGCGGGAAGTCGACGGAGGTGGCGGCCTGGACGGTGGCGGCGGCGATGCCGGGCCAGCTGAAGACGGTCTCCACGAGCAGCGCGCCGGTGATGAGTTCGGGGACGCGGGAGCCGATGAGGGTGAGCATGGGCAGCATTCCGGAGCGGAGGGCGTGGCCGGTGAGGACGGTGCGTTCCCGCAGGCCGCGGGCGCGGGCGCCGCGTACCGGGTCCTCGTCGAGGGCGTCGCCGACGCCCTGGCGGACGTACAGGAAGAACCAGGGCAGCTGGGAGACGCCGAGGACGAGGGCGGGCAGCACGAGGTGGCGGGCGACCTGGTCGGGGGTGACGGTGTCGCTCGCGGTGTCGGTGAGTCCGCCGGCCGGCAGGACGCCCAGCTTCAGGGCGAAGAACCAGATGGCGAGGAGGCCGAGCCAGAAGGCGGGGGCGGCTTCCAGGGTGTACGCGATCGAGCTGACGGACCGGTCGAGGAGGCCGCCGCGGCGGCGTCCGGCGAGGACGCCGAGGAGGGTGCCGAGGGCGATGGCGACGAGGAAGGCGGTGACGGCGAGGAGCACGGACCAGCCGAGGCGTTCGCCGATGACGTCGGCGACGGGGCGGCGCATCACGGAGGAGTCGCCGAGGTCGCCGGTGACGGCGGAGGTGAGCCACTCCCACCAGCGGGTCAGGAGGGGCCGGTCGACACCGAGGTTGGCGCGGAGCTGGTCGAGGTTCTCCTGCGAGGCGGTGAGTCCTGCGGTGCCCGCGTAGGCCTTGACGGGGTCGAAGGGGGAGGCTTCGGCGACGGCGAACACCGCGAGGGTGACCGCGAGGAGGACGGGGACGGCGGCCAGGGCGCGCCGTCCCGTCATCCGCGCCATGGGCCCCCAGGGGAGGCGGCGCTTCACTTCTTCGTCGCTCCGGTGCTCTTCGGCTTCCAGTCCTGGACGTTCCACCAGGGGCCGGAGGCGAGGCCGTGGTCGTGCGGCTCGACCTGGGTGCTCATCCCGTCCCAGGCGTCGGCGACGACGTACAGGTGGTCGATGTGGGTGAGGAAGGTGTAGCCGGGGTTCTTCACCAGTTCGCGCTGGACGGTGTCGTACGCGGCGCGGCGCCCGGCGGGGTCGTTCGTCCGGCGGCCGTCGTCCAGGGCGCGGTCGACGGTCTTGTTGTCGTACCAGGCCATGTTGTTGAAGCCGTCGCCGGCGAGGCCGGACTTCAGGAGCAGGTACTGGTCGAAGTCGGGGTCGCCGGGCGAGCCGCCGCCGGCGAGGACGGCGTCGGTCTTCATGCGGGGCTCGATGACCTCCCAGGTGCCGGCCTGGGCGGTGATGTCGATGCCGGCCTTCTTGGCGTCGGAGACGTAGGCGAGGGCGTGGTCCTGGCGGAGTTTGTCGCCGGAGAGGTACCAGAGCGGGAAGGCGGCGCGGACGCCGTTCCTGACGCGGATGCCGTCGGGTCCTGGCTTCCAGCCGGCCTCGTCGAGGATCTTCTTCGCGCCCGCGAGGTCGTGGCGGCGCTCGGTGCCCTGGGTGAACCAGGGGCTGTCGGTGGGCACGGGGCCGTAGGCGGGCTTTCCGGCGCCTTCGAGGATCTTGTCGACCATGGCCCGGCGGTCGACGGCGATGTCGAGGGCGCGGCGGACGGCGGTGTCGCCGGTCACCCGGTGGTGGGTGGGGAGGGTGACCGTGCGGTAGTCGTAGCTCTTGGCCGCCCAGGTCTTCTTCGCCCTGTCGGTCTTGAAGCCGGCGGCGAGGTTGGGCGGCAGGACGGCGCCGTCGAGGTCCCCGGCGCGCAGCCGGGTGGCGCGGACGTCGTCGTCCTTGATGATCGCCATGGTGAACTTCTTCACCGCGGGCGCGCCGTTCCAGTAGGACGGGTTGGCCTTGAAGCTGAGCTTCTCGCCCTTGGACCAGCCGGTGAGGACGTACGGGCCGGTGCCTATCGGCCCGGTGGTGAAGGCGCCGGTGTTGACGTCCTGCTTCGCCGCGACGTGCTCCGGGGCGATGGCCTGGACGGTGCGCTCGGCGAAGGGGGCGTACGGGTACTTGAGCCGGAAGACGACGGTGTCGTCGCCGACCGCCTCGACGCTCTTGAGGGCGTCGAGTTCGGTGCGGGAGGCGTTGTTCGTCTTCGGGTCGAGGATCGTCCGGTACGTGAAGACGACGTCCTTCGAGGTGAAGGGGGTGCCGTCGCTGAAGGTGACGCCGTCGCGGAGGTTGTACGTGTAGGTGAGGCCGCCGTCGCTGATGTGGGGCAGTTCCCGGGCGAGCGCCGGCGTGAGCTTCATGTCGGCGTCGAAGGCGAGGAGCCCGTCGAAGATCTTGGAGTTGCCGTCCTTGCCGTAGCCGAGGAGGGGGCTGAGGGTCTCGGGCTCGTAGGCGATGCCGACGACCGCGGAGTCCTTGGGTCCGCCGGAGCCCCCGGCGGTGGAGCCGGGGTTCGTGCAGGCCGCCGCGGTGAGGGCCACGGCCCCCGCGAGCGTCGCGGCGGCCGTGCCGCGGAGGAATCGGGCGGTCATCGTGTCCACACCCCTCTTGGAGATCAACTGTTATTGCGAACAGCTTGCAATTAAACAGTATGTAAAGGGGTGTGGACACAGGGGCCCCTTACAGCGGCGGCTCCAGGCCGACCAGCGCGGCGATCGCGTCCTGGTGCCGGCCCGCCGAGCCCAGGGCGATCTGGTCGGACTTGGCCCGCTTGAGCGCCAGGTGCGCGGGGTGCTCCCAGGTCATCCCGATCCCGCCGTGCAGCTGGACGCACTCCTCGGCGGCCCGGACGGCCGTCTTGGAGCAGTACGCCTGCGCGACGGCCACGATCAGCGGCGCGTCCGCGCTGCCGGTGGCCAGGGCGTCGGCGGCGGCGCGGGCCGCCGCCCTGGCCCCGACGAGGTCCAGCCACAGCTGGGCCATGCGGTGCTTGAGCGCCTGGAAGGAGCCGACCGGCCGGTTGAACTGATGGCGCTCACGGGTGTGCCTGACGGTCTCCTCCAGGCACCACTCGGCGAGGCCGAGCTGCTCGGAGGCGAGGAGTCCGGCCCCCGCGAGCAGGCCGCGCCGGACCGCCGGGCCGGCCGCCTCCGGGCCCGCGAGCCGGGTGCCGCTCCCGGCCGGGGTGGTGACCCGGGCCAGTGGGCGGGTGAGGTCGAGCGGGGTCTGCACCTCGACCGTCGCCGCCGCGGCCGGTACGGCGTACAGGCCGTCGGCGCGCGGGACGAGGAACACGTCGGCGGCGGCCGCGTCGGCGACCCCGGCCACCGCCTCGGCGAGCGGGGGCTCCGTGCCGGGTGCCGTCGACAGCGGTACGGCGAGGACCGCGACCGTACGGCCGCTCGCGAGGTCCGCGAGCAGCCCGGCGGCCGCCTCGCCCTCCTCCACCAGGGCGAGCAGCGTCTCGGTGGCCACCACGGCGCTGGTGAGGTACGGCAGCGGGGTCACCGCGCGGCCGAGCTCCTCCAGGACGACGGCGGCCTCGCGGTGGCTCGCGCCCTGGCCGCCGAGCTTCTCGGGGACGAGCAGGCCGGCGGCGCCGATGTCGGCCGCGAGGGACTTCCACAGGCCGGGGACGTACGGGCTGTCCGACTCGATCCGGCCGAGGAGGGTCTGGTGGTCGGCCCGGTCGGCGAGCAGGGCGCGGACGGCCGCCCGGAGGTCGTCCTCGGTCTCGGAGTAGAGGAGGTCGAGCGGCTGCTCCGTCGGTTCCGTCACGTCGGTCATCGGGCCAGGTCCTTCCAGGCGACGTCCTTGTCGTTGCGGGGCTCGGGCGGCAGGCCGAGGACCCGCTCGGCGACGATGTTGAGCAGCACCTCGCTGGTGCCGCCCTCGATCGAGTTGCCCTTGGACCGCAGATAGCGGTAGCCGGCGTCCCGGCCGGTGAAGTCCACGAGTTCGGGGCGGCGCATCTCCCACTCCCCGTACAGCAGGCCCTCGTCGCCGAGGAGTTCGACCTCCAGGCCGCTGATGGCCTGGTTGAGGCGGGCGAAGGCCAGCTTCATCGCGCTGCCCTCGGGTCCCGGCCGGCCGGCGACGAGCTGCTGCCGGAGCCGTTCCCCGGCGAGCCTGGCCACCTCGGCGTCCACCCAGTGGTCGAGGAGGCGCCGGTGCAGGTCGTGGGTGCGCAGCTCGGGCCGCTCGCGCCAGGTCGTGGCGGCCTTCCCGATCATGCCGCCCTCGCGGGGGATACGGGATCCGCCGATGGAGACCCGCTCGTTCATGAGGGTGGTCTGCGCGACCCGCCAGCCGTCGCCGACCTCGCCGAGGCGGTGGGCGTCGGGGATGCGCACGCCGGTGAGGAAGACCTCGTTGAACTCGGCCTCGCCGGTGATCTGGCGCAGCGGCCTGACCTCCACCCCGGGGTCGGTCATGTCGCAGACGAAGTAGGTGATGCCCCGGTGCTTGGGGGCGTCCGGGTCGGTACGGGCGATGAGGATGCCCCAGCGGGCGGTGTGGGCGCTGGACGTCCACACCTTCTGCCCGTCCACGATCCAGTCCCCGCCGTCGTCCCGGACGGCCCGGGTGGCGAGCGCGGCGAGGTCGGAGCCGGCGCCGGGCTCGCTGAAGAGCTGGCACCACACCTCTTCCCCCACCCAGAGCGGCCGGAGGAAGCGCTGCCTGACCTCCTCCGAGCCGTGGGCGAGGACGGTGGGAGCCGCCATGCCGAGGCCGATGCCGATCTTGCGCGGGTCGTTGTCGGGGGCGCCCGCGGCGGCGAGTTCGGCGTCGACGACGGCCTGGAGCGCCCGCGGGGCGTCGAGTCCGCCGAGGCCGGCCGGGTAGTGCACCCAGGCGAGTCCGGCGTCGAAGCGGGCGCGCAGGAATTCGGTGCGGTCGGCGGTGGCGGGCGGGTACTCGTCCAGGAGCTTCCTGGTGAGGGCGCGGAGTTCCTCGGCACCGGTCATGCGCGGACTCCTTCCGGGAGGACGACGAGGCGGCCGGTGGTGGTGCCGTCGGCGACCCGCTGGACGGCGTCCGCGGCCCCGGCGAAGGGGACGCGTTCGCCGATGAGCGGCTTGATGAGGCCCTTGGCGGCGTAGGCGGTGAGGGTCTCGTGGCAGCGCCCGATCGAGGCCGGGTCCTTCGCCGCGTACAGCCCCCAGTGGAGGCCGAGGACCGAGTAGTTCTTCACCAGGGCGTGGTTGAGGGCGGGCGCGGGGACGCTGCCGCTGGCGAAGCCGACGATCACGATCCGCCCCTCGAAGGCGACGCACTTCGCGGACTGCTGGTAGGCCTCGCCGCCCACCGGGTCGTAGATCACGTCGGCGCCGCGGCCGCCGGTCGCGGCCTTGACGGCGGCGACGACGTCCTCGGAACGGCGGTCGACGACCACGTCGCAGCCGAGCGCGCGGGCGACGGCGGCCTTCTCCGGTCCGCCGACGACCCCGATGACGGTGGCACCGGCCGCCTTGCCGAGCTGGACGGCCGCGCTGCCGACGCCGCCGGCCGCCGCGTGGACGAGGAGGGTCTCGCCCTCCTGGAGGGCGGCCCGACGGTGCAGGCCGAACCAGCCGGTCTGGTAGCCGATGTGCAGGGCGGCGGCCTCGGCGTCGTCGAGGGACTCGGGGGCCGGGAGCAGTCCGGCGGCGTCGGCGAGGGTGTACTCGGCGAAGCCGCCGTGCGGGAGGGCCGCGGTGGTGATGACCCTGCGGCCGTCCTCGGTCTCGGCGCAGACCTCCACGCCGGGGGTGAAGGGCAGCGGGGGGCGCACCTGGTAGTGGCCGCGGCAGAGCAGCGCGTCGGGGAAGTTGACGTTCGCGGCGCGGACCTTCAGCAGGACCTGGCCGTCGCCGGGCGTGGGTGGTGTCACCTCCTCGCGGCGCATCACCGCGCCCGGTTCCCCGTTCTCGTACACACGCCATGCCTGCATCCGGAAGCCTCCTCCGTACCGAGCGGTCGGTTGCATACTAAGCGGTCGCTTGTAGCCGGGGGAATGGGTCAGCCGGACTTCTTCGGGCGCGCCCGGACGTGCATCCGCTCCCCCTGCGGGCCGAAGAGGCTCAGGAACTCCACCGGCGCGTCGTCCATCGGCCCGAACCAGTGCGGGACGCGGGTGTCGAACTCGGCCGCCTCCCCGGCCGTGAGGACCACGTCGTGCTCGCCGAGGACGAGCCGGAGCCTTCCCGAGAGCACGTACAGCCATTCGTAGCCCTCGTGGACGCGCGGCTCCGGCGGCTCCGTCGTCCTCTCCTGGATCACCTTGTACGCCTGGAGGCCGCCGGGCTGCCGGGTCAGCGGGAACATCGTGCGGCCGTGCCGCACGATCGGCTTGGCCCGGACCCGGGGGTCGCCCGTCGCCGGCGCGCCGACCAGCTCGTCGAGCGGGACCTGATGGGCGCGGGCGAGCGGCAGGAGCAGTTCGAGGCTGGGCTTGCGCTGCCCCGACTCGAGGCGGGAGAGGGTGCTCACGGAGATTCCGGTGGCGGCGGAGAGCTCGGCCAGGGTCACCCCGCGGTCGCGGCGGACCCGGCGGAGCCGGGGACCGACCTCGTTGAGCACGGCGTCGATGCGGTCGTCTTCGGTCATACGTCCAGTGTTGCAGAAACAGCAAGTCCGCTTGCCGTTTCGCCAGGATCCGGGTGACGCTCGCCGCATGAACACACATACCGATGAGACGTACGCGTACGAGGCGGTGGTGGTCGGCGGGGGCGCGGCCGGACTCAGCGCCGCCCTCGTCCTGGGCCGGTCACTGCGCCGGACCCTGGTCGTCGACGCCGGCGAGCCGCGCAACGCACCCGCCGCGCACATGCACGGCGTCCTGTCCCGGGACGGGATGAGCCCGGCGGAGTACCTGGCGGCCGGACGGACCGAGATCGCCGGGTACGGGGTCGACCGGCGGGCCGGCGAGGTGACGGGTGCGACGCCGGACGGGCGGGGCGGCTTCGCCCTCACCCTGGCGGACGGGGAGACGGTCGGCGCGCGACGGCTCGTCGTCGCCACCGGGCTCGTCGACGAACTCCCCGCGATCGACGGTCTCGCCGAGCGGTGGGGGCGGGACGTGCTGCACTGCCCGTACTGCCACGGCTGGGAGGTCCGCGACCGGGCCTTCGGGGTGATCGCCCACCCGGCGATGCCCGCGCACCAGGCGCTCATGGTGGCGCACTGGTCCAAGGACGTGATCCTGTTCCTCCACACCGCCGGTGAGCTGTCGGAGCACGACGCGGCCCTGCTCGACGCGGCGGGCGTCCGCGTCGAGAGGGGCGAGGTGGCGGGGCTCGTGGTGGAGGACGACCGACTGACCGGGGTGCGGCTCGCCGACGGCCGGACCGTGGACCGCTCGATCGTCTTCGCCGGGGCTTCGCGGCTGGTGGCCCGCGACGGGGTGCTGCGGCAGCTGGGCGCGGAACTGCGCGCCACGCCGTTCGGGGAGTTCGTGGTGGTGGACGAGACGGGCCGGACGAGCGTGCCCGGCGCGTGGGCGGCCGGGAACGTGACCGGGCCGCAGGAGCAGGTGGTCAACGCGGTGAGCCGGGGCTACCGGGCCGGTGTCGCGCTCAACGGCGAGCTGGTCCTCGCCGATCTGGAGGCGAGGGCGGCCGGTCGGCCGGTCGGATGAACCCGGGCGGTTGGGGCTGCGCCGCGGGAACCGAGGGGCGAGGATCGGTCACGGTGACCGGAAGCCGCGCGGACCGGCGGCTCAGGAGACCGACGGCACGGACGGCGGAACCGCCCGACGGCCCCCTCCACGGACGACGGAAGGACGGGACACCTCCCATGCTCGGTACGCAGTTCACCAAGGGTTCTCCCAACTGGCTCGATCTCGGCAGCCCCGACACCGGGGCGGCGGCCGCGTTCTACGGCGCCGTGTTCGGCTGGGAGTTCCGTTCGGCGGGGCCCGACGCCGGGGGCTACGGCTTCTTCCAGCAGGACGGCCGGACGGTCGCCGCGCTGGGCCCGCTCACGGAGGAGGGCGCGCACAGCGCCTGGACCGTGTACTTCCAGACACCGGACGCGGACGCCACCCAGAAGGCCGCCGAGGCCGCGGGCGGGACCGTGCGCCTCGGCTCCTTCGACGTCATGGACGCGGGCCGCATGGCCGCGCTCACCGACCCGGGCGGCGCCCAGTTCGCGATCTGGCAGCCGGGCAGCGTCCAGGGCCTGCAACGGACGTCGTCGGCCAACACCCTCGTCTGGGTGGAGCTGCACGTCGCCGACCCGGGGTCCGTCCTCGACTTCTACCGGGCCCTGTTCGACTGGCGGTGGTCGGAGATGGAGGCCCCCGGCATGACGTACCGGGTCGTCTCCACCGCCGAGGGCGACCAGGAGGACGCCTCGTTCGGCGGCGCCGCCGAACTCCAGGACGCGAGCGAGACCCCGCGCTGGATCCCGTACTTCGCGGTCGAGGACGCCGACGCGATCACCGACTCCACCCGGGGCAACGGCGGCTCGGTCCTGATGCCCCCGGCCGACGTCCCGGACGTCGGCCGCATCGCCTGGCTCGCGGACCCCTCCGGTGCGACCTTCGCGGTACTGAAGCCGGCGCCGATGGGCTGACGGGGCCCTGCTCGTCAGCGCCCGAAGAGTTCGAACGTCACCGCCGGGCGGTCGCCGAAACGGGCGGACGCCTGGCTCGTCGTCATGGTGAGGAAGTCGCGGACGTACGACTCCGGGTCCTCGTCCGTCAGTGCCTCGATGTAGGCGCGGTGGCAGAGGAGCGAGCGGATCGCGCGGTCCAGGCCCGGGGTCGCGTCGACCGCGTGGGTGGGAGCGCTGGAGCCCGCGACCGCCACCCAGCGGACGCCGGTCCAGGGGTCCAGGCCCTGGTCGGTGAGCTCGGGGAAGATCCAGCGGTTCCCGGCGTCGGCCGCCGCGTCGAGGGTGGCGCGGCCGACGGCCAGGTGGTCGGGGGTGTTCCAGAGGGCGCCGGGGCCGGCGCCCCAGGTGTCGCGGTGGTTGAGGGTGACGACGAGCTCCGGGCGGTGGCGGCGGATCGCGGCGGCGATGTCGCGCCGCAGCCCGAGCCCGTACTCGATCACTCCGTCCCGGTGGTCGAGGAACTCGACCGTGTCCACGCCGACGACGGCGGCGCTCTCCCGCTGTTCCCGCTCGCGCAGCGGGGCGCAGACGTCCGGGGCGAGGGTGTCGATACCGGCCTCGCCCCGGGTGGCGAGGACGTAGACGACCTCCTTTCCGGCGTCCGTCCAGGCGGCGACGGCGGCCGCGCAGCCGTACTCCAGGTCGTCGGGGTGGGCGACGACGGCGAGGGCGCGCTGCCAGTCGTCGGGCATCTCGGCGAGGTTCGTGGCATCGGTTCCGGTCATGATCGCAGGATACGGGCCGCCTCCGGAGCCGTCGGGCGAAACGCTCCGGAAAGGATCACCGAACGTGAGACGTTCCGGGCCGGTCGGGGTCGAGGCCGCGCCGGGCCGCGAGCGAGGGCGACCGCGAGCCGCCGGGCACGCGCAAGCGTGGCGAACAGGGCGTCGGTGGGCCCCACTTCGTCCCGGGTGCTCATCCCCTGGGCTTTCGCGCGCCTCCGGTGACGCCTCCGCCGCCGCAGGAGGCCCGGACGACGAGCCGGGGGCGCAGCTGCACCTGGTGCAGCGGGGCGGCCTCGCCCTCGGTGAGACGCCGGAGCAGGATCTCCGCGGCGAGCCTGCCGAGCTGGTACTTGGGCGGCGAGACGGCCGTCAGCGGGGTCTCGGCGACGTCGGCGAACTCGTTGTCGTAGCTGATCAGGGCGAGGTCGTCCGGGACGCGGAGTCCGGCGCGGCGGGCCGCTCCGAGCATCAGCGCGGCCTCCCGGTCACCGAAGCAGAGCGCGGCGGTGACTCCGGCGTCCCGCAGCGCACCGAGGGCCCGGTCGGCGCGGGCGGGGCCCCAGCGGGCCATCACGTCCCGTTGGTACGCCGGGGCGCCGGGCAGCCCGAGGTCGGTGAGGGCGCGGGCGAAGCCGGACTCGATGGGCGCGGTGGTGGGCGCGTCGGTGCGGACGACGAGTCCGAGGCGTTCGTGGCCGAGGGCGCGCAGATGGCGTACGGCGTCGTAGGCGCCGCCCTCGTGGTCGGTGCAGACGTGCTCGGTGGGGTCGCCGGGGCCGTGGGCGGTGAGCCGGCGCTCGACGAGGACGGCGGGAACGGGCAGGGCGAGGAGTTCCTCGGCGCGCCGTCCGGGGTCGGTGGCGGTGTGCAGGCTGGGGACCAGGAGGAGTCCGTGGACACCCGCCGAGAGGAGGCGTTCGACGGCCGCGTCCTCTTCGGCGGGGTCGTAGTGGGAGCAGGCGAGGACGAGCCGGGCGCCGGCCGACGCGAGTTCCTTCTCGATGCCCTGGAGGACGCGCGGATAGTAGAACGTGGTGTCGGGGACGAGGACGCCGACGATCCTCCGGCTCGTGGCGTCCCGTTCGGGGCGGTGGGCGGCGAAGGTTCCCACGCCCTGCCGGCGTTCGACGAGGCCGAGGGCGACGAGGTCCTCGTAGGCGCGGCGGACGGTGGTCACCGACAGGCCCGTCTCGGTGGCGAGGGCGCGTTCGGTGGGGAGTTTGCTGCCGGGCGGCCAGGTGCCGTCGAGGATGCCGCGCCGCAGCTCGGCCATGAGGGCCCGGAACTTCAGCTCCCGGCCGGACGCCGGTGTCTCGCGTGCCGTCATCCGGGCCCCCTCGTCCGCTCCTCCGTGGCGCGCCGCATCCTATGCGGAAGTGATCAGATCTCGTCCCGGGCGAGCGCCAGCAGCCGGTCGAGGACGCGCGGCCCGCCGGCCCGTACCCCGTCGTGCTCGAACTCGTCGGTCACCCAGGTCCGCAGCCCGCGGACGGTACGCGCGGTGTCGAGGGAGTGGGCGGTGTCGACGTACATGTCGTCGTGGTAGACGGCGGCGGCGACCGGGACCCGGTTGGCGGCAAGGCGTTCGGGGTCGTAGAGCGGGGCCCAGTCGGCGCGGGCGGCGAGCAGTTCCGCGGTCTCGCGGAGCGGGCGGAGGGCGGGGTCGGTGGTGAAGTGCCAGGGGTGGACGGTCTCTCCGGTGAAGAGGAACGGACGGCCGTCGGCGAGCGCGGCGCGGGCGTCGAACTCGGGGTACTCGGCGCGGACGCGTTCGGCGGCCCAGTCGGTGGGCCCCTCCCCCTGGGCGTAGATGGCCTCGTGGAGCACGGCGTACAGCGGGTGTCCGGCGTACGACAGCTGGGCCTGGACCTGTTCGAGGAAGGCGTCGGCGAGCGCGGGGCCGCCGGGGGTGGGGACGAAGGCGCCTTCCAGGAGGTGGTGGAGCTGATGGGTGCCGTCGCCGGAGCCGAGGAGGATGCCGAGGGACTGGAAGGCCTCGGGGGTGAGCAGGCCGCCGCCGGGGAGGGTGACCTCGTGGTCGACGAGGTGGGCGGCGATGGCGCGGGCCCGTTCGGCGTCCTGCGGGTAGCGGGCGAAGTGGGCCTCGTTCTTGCGCCGGATACGGGGGTAGGCGGCGCGGTAGACCTCGTCGGCGGTGGCGTACAGGGAGGGCAGGCCGCCGGTGATCAGGACCCGCTCCAGGCCTTCGGGGGCGGTGGAGAGGTAGTGGGTGGCGCAGAAGCCGCCGAAGCTCTGGCCGAGGACGGTCCAGGGGGCACCGCCGGTGAGCCGGCGTCTGATCAGCTCGCAGTCCTTGACGATGGAGTCGGCGCGGAAGTGGGTGAGGTAGCCGGCCTGCTCGGCCGGGGTGCCGCGGAGCGGCAGCGTCTGGCGGTTGGCGGGGGTGGAGCGGCCGGTGCCGCGCTGGTCGAGGAGGAGGACCCGGAACTCCTTGACGGCCCGGCCGAGCCAGGCCTGCGGGCCGATGAAGCGACGGGCGCCGAAGCCGGGCCCGCCCTCCAGGTAGACCAGCCAGGGGAGCCGCTCGCGGTCCGCTCCGGCTCTGTCGCTCGCGACGACCTCGCGGCCGAAGACCTCGATCCGCTCGCCGTCGGGGCGGGAGTGGTCGAGGGGGACGGGGAAGCGGTGGTCGGTGAGGACGAGTCCCGGCTGCCGGTAGGTGGTCACGCTGTTCCTGCTCCTGTTCGGTACGCCCCCGCGAGGACAGTGGATCACACGGCGGAGACGCCGTACGGATCGGGCGGAGCCCCTGTCACTTCCTGACGGGTCCCCCGTCCGTGAGGTGGTTCCGTGCCACGTCCTCCGGAAGCCGGCGCCGGCTGTCCACCTGTTCGTTGAGGTGCGTCGGATCGGCCGCCGTCAGGGCGGTGTCGAGGCGTGCGAGCGCACGGGTGACGGACTCGCCGCCGGCGCGGGCGCGGTTCACCACGGGGACGATGTGGTCGGCGTTCTGCAGGCGCCGGTCGTCGGCGAGCAGGACGAGGCCGAACTCGTCGAGCGTGGCGTCGGTGGTCGTGGTGAGCACCAGCCGGTCCTGGCCGTTCCGGACGGCCTGTTCGGCCGGGGTGGTGCCGACGCCCTTGGGGTCGACGGCCGTCACGTCGATGCCGTAGACCTTCCTCGGGCCGGGGGCGCGGTACGGCCTCCGGACGCACTCGTCGCCGGCCGCGAGCCGGACGGGGAGACCGGTGGCGCCGAGGTCGCCGAGGGTCTTCAGCCGGTGCTCGGCGGCGAAGGCCGCGGTCACGGCGAAGGCGTTCTGGTCGACGGCCCGGCCGGCGTCGAGGACGGTGAGCCCGCGCGGGCCCGCGAGCGCGCGGAGCGCGGTCATGGTCGCGACCGGGTCGGGCGAGCCGGCGGTCGGCGCGTCGGGCCCGTTGACCTTGGCGTTCAGCCAGTCGCCGAAGGTCGCCGCGTACTCCGGTACGACATCGATCCGGCCCCGCTCCAGGGCGGGTTCGTACAGCTCGCGGTTGGTGACGGTGAGGATCTTCGTACGGTGTCCGGCCTCTTCGAGCAGCAGGGCGTACATCTGGGCCGGGAGGTCACTCTCGGTGAACCCGGCGGAGCCGAGGGTCAGCCGGCTGCCGCGCACCCGGACCGGTCCGTTCGGGTCGGTCAGCCGTCGGTCTGGAGTACCGACAGGACGTTGCCCGCCGGGTCCGTGAACCAGGCGATCGCCGGTCCGCCCCCGCCCCGCATGATGCCCTTCTCGTCGGCCTCGAAGTCGGGGTAGCGCTCCATGGTCACTCCGCGCCCGGTCAGCTCGTCGACGGCCCCGTCGATGTCGTCGACCTCGAAGTTGAGGATCGTGAACGTGGCGGGGGTGTGGTCCTCCTTGGGGTAGACGAAGACCCGGGCGCCGCCGGCCAGGGTGAGGAAGAGCATCCGCATGTCCCCCTCCCCCGCCTCCTCCGCCTTCAGGCCGAGGGTCTCGCCGTAGAAGCGCCGGGCGGCGTCGAGGTCGTCGACCGAGAAGCCGCTGAATGCCGAGGTTTCGCCGAACATGACGTGCTCCCTTCCGGGGGCCTGTTCCGAGGCACCCCTTCCAGGATCCGCCGACCGTCCGGAGCCCGCCGCCCGACGGCTCTCCCTCCCCGGGTCGCTCAGGGGGCGATCGGCAGCTGTCGCTTGTGCTCGGTGAGCTCGTAGCGGCGCACGATCGAGGCGAAGGCTGCCTCGCCGACCGGCTTCCCCTCCAGGAAGTCGTCGATGTCGTCGTACGTGACGCCGAGCGCGTCCTCGTCGGGCTTGCCCGGGTCCAGGGTCTCCAGGTCGGCCGTGGGGGTCTTCCACACCAGCTCGCCCGGGGCGCCGAGCTCGGCGGCGACCGCGCGGACACGCCGCTTGGTGAGGCCGGTGAGCGGGACGACGTCGGCGGCGCCGTCGCCGAACTTGGTGAAGAAGCCGGAGACGGCCTCGGCGGCGTGGTCGGTGCCGACGACGAGACCGTCGTGCGCTCCGGCGACCGCGTACTGGGCGATCATCCGCTGGCGCGCCTTGATGTTGCCCTGCACGAAGTCCTGGTGGTGGGCGTCGCGGAAGGTCACCCCGCCGGCGAGGCAGGCGTCGAGGGCCGCGTCGCTCGCCGCCTTGACGTCCACGGTGAGGACCTGGTCGGCGCGGATGAAGCCGAGGGCGGTCTGCGCGTCCCCCTCGTCGGCCTGGACGCCGTACGGCAGGCGCATCGCGTAGAAGGTGGCGTCGTGGCCGGCGGCACGGGCCCGCTCCACCGCGAGCTGGCAGAGCCGGCCGGCGGTCGTGGAGTCGACGCCGCCGCTGATGCCGAGCACGAGGGAACGCAGACCGGTGGAGGTGAGCCGCTCGGTGAGGAAGGCCACCCGGCGCTCGATCTCGGCCCGCGGGTCGAAGGTCTCGGAGACCTGGAGGTCCCGGGCGATCTGCTGCTGGAGGGCGGTGGACGCCGGGTCGGTCACGGAGGTCTCCTCGTCGGTGTGGGGCCGGCGGTGGCCCGGCGCTGTACCGGGCCGTACGACGGCAGGGGCTACGGGGTCGACTCTACGCACCGGGGGGCCGCGCCGTCGCCCTGCCCCGTACCACCTGACCTGGCCTCCTGCCCCGGTCTCCGGCCGAGACCGCCCGGCCCGCCTACGGCTCGGGCGTCTCCGGCGGCTCCGGGGTGCAGAGGACCTCGACGTGCTGGACGAGGTTGTTGGCGAAGCCGCCGCGGTTCCACGGGGCGGCGGTCGGCTGGACGTTGCCGGCCGCGTCCGTGGCCCGCACGGTCAGACGCCGCAGGCCGGGCGTCGCGGTCCAGGTGGTGCGCCAGGCGGTCCAGGCCCAGGGGTGCGCGGGGTCCCGGACGAGTTCGGCCTCGGTCCAGACCGCCCCGCCGTCCCCGCCGGCCTCGCCGACCTCCACGCGGGCGACCGGGCCGTGGCCCGACCAGGCGCGCCCGGTGAGCGGGACGGGCCCGGGTCGGACGACCCGGGTCCTGGACATGAAGTCGGGGAAGCCGGGCGGCACCATCAGGGCCCGGGGCGCGATGAGGGTGACCGGCTCCCCCGGCTCCTCCGCCGTCTGCCGGACGCGGTAGGCCACGCTCTGCTGGAAGCCGGTGTACGGGGCGGCGGTCAGCGTGATGTCGTGGAGCCACTTCACCTGGGCCATGCCGTACCAGCCGGGGACGACGAGCCGGAGCGGGCTGCCGTGCTGCGGAGGCAGGGGCGCCCCGTTCATCCCGTACGCGACGAGGACGTCCCGGGCCGGGTCGGCGGCCGTCGTCAGGGGAAGGCTCCGCCGGTAGTCCTGTTCGACGCCCCGCTCCACCCCGTGGTCGGCGCCCGTGAACACCGCCTCGACGGCGTCGTCGGCGATCCCCGCCTCGGCGAGCAGCGCCGCGAGGGGGACGCCGGTCCAGTCGGCGGTGCCGACGGCCTCGACCAGCCAGGGCTGGCTGACCGGACGGGGCGTGAGCCGGGCCCTGCCGTTCCCCGCGCACTCCAGGGTGACCCGGTGGGTCACGGAGGGCCGGGCGCGGAGCGCGTCCAGATCCAGGTCCAGCGGTCGGCGCACCCGCCCGCCGACGGTGAGTCGCCAGCCGTCCGCGTCCGTCGCGGGGATGTCGTAGTGCACCAGGACGTAGTGGAGTCCGGGCGGGGTGACGTCGTACCGCAGCGCCTCCAGGGGAAGTCCGTGGTTGCGGGCGGCGAGGGCGAGCTCCTGCGCGGTGAGGCCCTCGTCCGGATCCGCCACGCGTCCTGGTGCGCTGACGGCGGTCAGCGGGATCGGGGAACCGTCCATGCCCTCATGGTGCGCCCGTGCCCCGGGCCGGGCACTTCGGGGCGCCCGGTCCCTGGCTCAGGCCTGCCGGGGTACGCGCAGCGCCCGGTCGAGACCGTCCTGAGGGAGGCCGCTGAGGGCACGGACGAAGATCTCCTCGTACGCCGGTTCGCCGATCGTCGCGCGGACGGTGTCCGTGTACTTCTCGCGCAGGGCCCGCAGTCCCGGCAGTCCGCGCCGGGGCTGGCCGGTGGAGCGCCAGTAGGCCTCGCCCGTGCCGGAGACGTCGGCCGCGCGCTCGCCGTCACCGGCCGCCGCGAGGGCGGTGGCGAGGACGTCGAGCCCGAGGGCCACGCCGAGGCTCGCGCCGAGGCGGCGGGTGCCTTCGAGCATGGCTCGGGCGTGGCCCGCGGCGGTGGCCGGGTCTCCCTCCAGGAGGCCGGTGAGGGCGAGCTGGTACTCCAGGGCGGTCCGGGTCCAGTGCTCGTCGAGTTCCTCGCACAGGGTGCGCAGGGCGAGCGCCCGCTCGCGGGCCTCGGCGAGCCGCCCGAGGCCGGTGAGGGCGAAGACCCGGACGAGGTGGCAGCGGAGCCGGGCGGCGGAGTCGGCGGGGCCGCCCCGGACGGCGTCGAGGACGTGGCCGACGACGACGTACGCGGCCGTCGGCCGGCCGGTGGTCAGGGCGAGGAGCCCGGCGAGGGCGGCGGCGTCGAGGGTCAGGTCACCGGGACGGCGGTCCCGGCCGTTCCCGGGCGGAGCACTCTCCTCGCGCCCCGCGTGTTCCGCGTACCGGGCCTCGTGCTCCGTGCCCTCGGTGTGTTCCGCGTACCGGGCCTCGCGGGCGCAGCGCTCGCTGACCTCCTGGGCGGGCCCGAACTCGCCCTGGAGGACGAGGGTGACGCCGAGCGCCCACAGCGCGCGGGCCCTGACGCGGCCGCGGGCCTCGCTGAGGAGCAGGGCCTGTTCGAGGCCGTCGCGGGCCTCGCGCAGGCGGCCCCGGCAGGACCAGGCGAAGGCGACCGAGCCGACGAGGTCGAGGGCGGCGTCGGGGTCGGTGCGAAGGAGTCGGTCGAGGGCGGTGCGCAGGTCGGTGTGGTGGGTGTCGACCGCCCTGTACCAGCCCAACTGGCGGGCGCCGTGCCATTCGGTCTCCGCCCGGCGTGCCAGGCCCCGGAAGTGGGCGGCGTGCCGGTCGGCGACGGTTCCGGTCTCGCCGGTCCGGTCCAGCCAGGTCGCCCCGTACGCGCGGATCGTGTCGAGCATCCGGTGTCGTCCGCCGGCGTCCCGCGGGCGGACCACGGAGGCGCGGACGAGCCCGGCGAGCGCGTCGGGCAGGGTCTCCCGGCTCAGCGGGCCGCCGACGCAGACGGCGGTCGCCGACGCGAGGTCGAAGGGGCCCCGGAAGACGGAGAGACGGGCCCAGAGGAGGCGTTCGAGCGGTGCGCTCAGCTCGTGGCTCCAGCCGATGGCCGCGCGCAGGGTCTGGTGGCGGCTCGGCCACACGCGTTCGGGGTGGGCGAGCAGGTCGAAGCGGGCTCCCGGCGGCGCGTCGAAGCGGGTGCCGAGCTGGTCCCGGACGGCCTCGGCTCCCTGGAGGCGGATCTGCGCGGCGGCCAGTTCCAGGGCGAGCGGGATGCCTTCGAGGCGTACGCAGATCTCGCCGGCGGGACCGGCGGCGGGGAACTCCTCCCCGGCGGCCCGCCGGAGCAGTTCGAGGGCGTCGCGTCCGGTGGGCGGCAGCGGGTCGAGGGCGACGACCCGCTCCCCTTCGACACCGAGGGGGGACCGGCTCGTGGCGAGGACGGTGAGCCCCGGGGCGGCGGCGAGGAGCTCGGTGACCAGGCGGGCGCAGGGTTCGGCCAGGTGCTCGCAGGAGTCGAGGACGAGCAGCAGCCGGTCGTCGGCGAGCCGGCGGCAGAGGCCGGTGGTCGCCATGCCGGGGGTGTGGTCGGAGAGGTCGACGGAGTCGGCGACGAGGGCGACGAGGAGCCGGTCGCCGTCGAGCGGGGTGAGGTCGGTCCACCAGGCACCGTCCGGGTACCGGTCGGCGGCGCGGTGCGCGGCGCGCAGCGCGAGCCGGGTCTTCCCGACTCCCCCGACGCCGGTCACGGTGACGAGGCGGTGCTCCGCCAGGGCGGCGGACACGCGCTCCAGTTCCGTGCGGCGTCCCACGAAACCGGGGTTCTCGTCCGGCAGATGTCCACGCACGGGAGCAGTCTCCCTCATGAGGGAACGCGAACGGGCGTACGGGACCGGTTCGTTACGCACCCTCGACCGTGACGAGCACCGAGTGCCATCCCTGCGCCCCGTCGGGCATCGTGCCGGTGCGCCGTTCGGGCTGGGTGGCGCCGGTGCCGTCGGTGGCGCGGACGGTGAGGGTGTGCCGGCCGGGGGTGCCGGTCCAGGGGTACGTCCACTGGCGCCAGGTGTCGCGGCTGTCCTCGGCGGCGAGCCGGGTGTCCTGCCAGGGTCCTTCGTCGATCCGTACCTCGACGCGCCGGACGCCCCGGTGCTGCGCCCAGGCGACCCCGGCGACCATGACGGTGCCGGCGGCGGGGCGGCCGAAGGGGCGGGGGGTGTCGATGCGGGACTGGGTCTTCACGGGGGCCCGGGCGGCCCAGCCGCGCGGGACCCAGTAGGCGTCGTAGGCGTCGAAGGTGGTGAGCTCGATCGACTCGATCCACTTGCAGGCGGAGACGTACCCGTAGAGGCCGGGGACGAGCATGCGGACGGGGAAGCCGTGGGTGAAGGGCAGGGGTTCGCCGTTCATCCCGAAGGCGAGGAGGGCGTCACGTCCGTCCATGATCTCCTCGACGGGTGTGCCGATCGTCATGCCGTCGACGGAGCGGGCGACGAGCTGGTCGGCGGGCCCGCCCTCGGACGGCGGGCGGACACCGGCCTCGCGGAGGAGGTCGGCGAGGGACACACCGAGCCAGCGGGCGTTGCCGACGTAGGGGCCGCCGACCTCGTTGGAGACGCAGGCGAGGGTGATGTCGCGCTCCACGGTCCTGCGGGCCATGAGGTCCTTCAGGGTGAGGGTGAGCTCCTCGCGCACGCCGCTGCCGTGGAGGCGCAGCCGCCAGCGGCCGGCGTCGACCTTGGGGACGACGAGCGCGGTGTCGACGCGGTAGAAGTCGCGGTTGGGGGTGACGAAGGGGCTGATGCCGGGGATCCGGAGCTGCGCTCCGGCGGGGACGGGCGGTGCCGGGGAGGCCGGGCGGGGCAGGCGTACGGCCGCGCGGGAGGCGACGGCGTCCTCCTCCGCGGGTGAGGCGACCGTCCTGCCGAGGGCGGCGGCGCCGGTCGCGGCGAGTCCGGTGGAGGCGGCGGCGATCAGGAAGCGCCGCCGGTCCGTGCGGGCGGCTCCGGCCCTCGGGGTGCGGAGGAGGCCGGTCAGGAGGTACAGCAGGACCGCTCCGGCGGCGGCCCCGACGAGGGACGGGACGGCGTCGAGGGCGGAGTCCGAGTCGGGGCGGGTGACCGCTCCGAGGGCGCCGATGACGCCGAAGACGGCGACGGCCGCGGCGCCGAGCAGCCGGTGGCGGAGCGCGAGCAGCCCGATCCCGAGGGCGAGGAAGGCCAGGACGACCAGGATGCCGAGCAGGAGGACGGCCTTGTCGCTCTCGCCGAAGGTGCGGATCGCCCAGTCCTTGAGGGCCGCCGGGGTCCGGTCGACGACGGCGTCGCCGATGGCGAGGACGGGCCCGGCCTCGGGTCGTACGCGGGAGGCGACGAGCTCAGCGACGGCGAGTGACACGTACGCGGCGACGAGGCCGCCGAGCGCGGCGAGGAGACGGTCGGTACGGGTGGGCTCGTGCTCCGCGTCCCGTGCGGTGCTTGTGGCTTCCATGACGGGTACTTCGGCGCGCACCGGCGTCCGGATGGGTGTCTTCACCCGGGCGGCGCAGCCTCGGCGGGTGTCGGGCGGTGTGCCGTGGCCTCGGTGGGGGCCGGGCGGGCGGCGCGGGCTCAGCGGGGGCCGGGGGGTGTGCCGTGGCCGTCCAGGTGTTCGCCCGGGGTCGCGAGTTCCTCGACCGCCCCGGCTCCGACCACCGCGCCCGTGGACCTCTTGCCGCGCCGCAGCCGTCGTTCGAGCCAGGAGGCGAAGGTGGTGAGGGCGAAGTTGAGGACGACGAAGATCACGGCGACGACGGTGAAGCAGGCGATGGTGTTGGCCCCGTAGTTGGCGCTGAGCGGGCGGGCCGAGGCGAGGAGTTCGGAGAAGCCGAGCATGGCGCCGCCGAGCGCGGTGTCCTTGACGATGACGACGAGCTGGCTGACGAGCGCGGGCAGCATGGCGGTGACCGACTGCGGGAGGAGCACGTACGCCATGGTCTGGCCCTTGCGCATGCCGATGGCCTTCGCCGCGTCGGTCTGGCCGGCGGGGAGGGCGAGGATGCCGGCGCGGACGACCTCGGCGAGGACGGAGGCGTTGTAGAGCACGAGTCCGGTGACGACGGCGTACAGGGGGCGGGTGTCCGGGCTGATGTCGGTGAACTCGGAGTAGGCGGCGTTGGCGAAGAGCATCAGGATCAGGACGGGGATGGCCCGGAAGAGTTCGACGACGGTGCCGGCCGTGGCGCGTACGGCGCGGTGGTCGGAGAGGCGGAGGACGCCGAGGAGGGCGCCGAGGGGGAGGGCGATCACCATGGCGAGCGCGGCGGCGACGACGGTGTTCTTCAGGGCGGGCAGGATGTACGTCTCCCACACGCGGGTGTCGGTGAAGAAGGGCTCCCACTTGGCCCATTCGAGCTGGTTCTTGTCGGCGAGGCTCACCACGACCCACCAGACCACGGCGGCGAGCGTGATCAGGAACAGGAGGGTCCACAGGAGGTTGCGCCGCCGGGCCCGGGGTCCGGGGACGTCGTAGAGGACGGTGGGCCGGTCCTTCACCGTTTCACCGCCACCTTCTTGGCCACCCAGCCGAGGATGAGGCCGGTGGGGAGGGTGAGGCAGATGAAGCCGACGGCGAAGATCGCGGAGACCAGGATCAGCTGGGCTTCGTTCTCGATCATCTCGCGCATGAGCAGGGCGGCTTCGGCGACGCCGATGGCGGCGGCCACCGTGGTGTTCTTGGTGAGGGCGATGAGGACGTTGGCCAGCGGTCCCACGACGGAGCGGAAGGCCTGGGGGAGCACGATCAGGCGCAGGATCTGGGGGAAGCCGAGCCCGATGGCGCGGGCGGCCTCGACCTGGCCGAGGGGGACGGTGTTGATGCCGGAGCGGATCGCCTCGCAGACGAAAGCGCTGGTGTACGCGGTGAGGCCGAGGACCGCGAGCCGGAAGTTGATGGTGGTGAAGCGGTCGGCGCCCATGCTGACGCCGAGGGTCTGGAAGAGGCCGAGGGAGGTGAAGACGATGATGACGGTGAGGGGGATGTTGCGGACGACGTTGACGTAGACGGTGCCGAAGCCCCGCATGAGGGGGACGGGACTGACGCGCATGGCGGCAAGGAGCGTCCCCCAGACGAGGGAGCCGATCGCCGAGTAGACGGTGAGCTGCACCGTCACCCAGAAGGCTCCGAGCAGGTCGTACCCCTGCAGGAAGTCGAACACGACGGCCCGCTCACTCGACGACGACGCCGATCTTCGGGGCGGGTTCGTTCTGGTAGCCGGCGGGGCCGAAGTTCTTCTTCACCGCCGCCTCCCAGGAGCCGTCGTCGACCATCTTCTCCAGGGCCGTGTTGATCTTGCCCTTGAGGTCGCTGCCCTTCTGGACGCCGATGCCGTAGTTCTCGTTGCTCATCTTGAAGCCGCCGAGCTTGAACTTGTCCTTGAACTGGCTCTGCGAGGCGTATCCCGCGAGGATCGAGTCGTCGGTGGTGACGGCGTCGATGACACCGTTCTCGAGTCCGGTCAGGCACTCGGAGTAACCGCCGTACTCCTGGAGTTGGGCGTCGGGGGCGATCTCGTCCTTGACGTTCTGCGCGGAGGTCGAGCCGGTGACCGAGCAGAGCTTCTTGTTGTTCAGGTCGGACGGCTTCTTGATGGAGTCGTCGTCGGCGCGGATCAGCACGTCCTGGTGGGCGAGGAGGTAGGGGCCGGCGAAGTCGACCTTCTCGGCCCGTTCGTCGTTGATCGAGTACGAGGCCGCGATGAAGTCGACGTCACCGCGCTGGAGCATCGTCTCCCGGTCCGCGCTCTTGGCCTCCTTCCACACGATGTCGGACGGGTCGTGGCCCAGTTCCTTGGCGACGTACGTGGCCACGTCGACGTCGAAGCCGGTGTAGGTGCCGTCGGGGGTCTTCAGACCGACGCCCGGCTGGTCGAACTTGATGCCGACGGTGATCTGGTCCTCACCGTGGTCGCGTGGCACCTCGCCGGCCGTTCCGGCCGCTCCGTTCGCGAATCCTGCGGAGGTCACGGAGAGGACGACGGCCGCGGCGACGGCCACGGCGGCCCTGCCGGTCCTGATCGGGTTCATGAGGATCACCCCTGGGGGCTGCTGGTCGGGCGACGGTCGCGGCACTATGCCGGCCGCGGCTCAGTGGTGGAGGATCTTGGACAGGAAGTCCTTGGCACGGTCGCTGCGCGGGTTGCTGAAGAACTCGTCCGGGGTCGTCTCCTCGACGATCCTGCCGTCGGCCATGAAGACGACCCGGTTGGCGGCGGAACGGGCGAAGCCCATCTCGTGGGTCACGACCACCATGGTCATGCCGTCCCTGGCCAGCTGCTGCATGACCTCCAGGACCTCGTTGATCATCTCGGGGTCGAGCGCGGACGTCGGTTCGTCGAAGAGCATCACCTTCGGATCCATGGCGAGGGCACGGGCGATCGCCACGCGCTGCTGCTGCCCGCCGGAGAGCTGCGCCGGGTACTTGTCCGCCTGCGAGGCGACACCGACCCGGTCGAGGAGCGCGCGGGCACGCTCCTCGGCCGCCTTCCGGTCCTTCTTGCGGACCTTGATCTGGCCCAGCGTGACGTTGTCGAGCACCGTCTTGTGCGCGAAGAGGTTGAAGGACTGGAAGACCATGCCGACGTCGGCCCGCAGCGCGGCGAGTTGGCGACCCTCGGCGGGCAGGGGGCGCCCGTCGACGACGATCTCGCCGCTGTCGATGCTCTCCAGGCGGTTGATCGCGCGGCAGAGTGTCGATTTTCCACCGCCGGACGGCCCGATGACGACGACGACCTCGCCGCGGTGGATCGTCAGATCGATGGACTGGAGGACGTGCAGGGTGCCGAAGTGCTTGTCGACGCCACGCAGCACGACGAGCGTGTCGCCGCTTTCCGGGACGGGCATGGCACCCTCCTGGCTCACGCCCCCGCTTGCCGCTCTCTTCTCACGTTCATGCTCCGCCCTCCGTCCGTGCCCCGCACGCCGGAGCGGGGTACCCGGCACGGATGGAGCGGGGTGCGGGGCACGGACGGAGCGGGGTGCGCGGAGGGTGAGCGCCCGTATCGGGAAGTGACCGCGGCACGTGGGCGAGGACGTGCGAGGCGCGCGGGTGCGGACGTCGGGGGCGTGCGCCCCTGGAGCGGGCGCGCGGGGACGGCCTGACGGACACTGGGGAGGGAGCCGAGTGCGCGAGGAGGGTCCGCCATGAGCAGAGCCGCACCCAAGGTCAGCACGCTGCCGTCGGAGCACCGGGAACGCCTGATGGCCTTCGCCGAGGACGTGCACTTCGATCCCGGTCACCGGCTGTTCGAGGAGCAGCAGCACGCCGACCGGTTCTGGATCGTGAAGACGGGCGCGGTGACGCTCGACGCGAAGGTGCCGGGCCGCGGGTCGCCCGTGATCGAGACCCTGCGCCACGGCGAGCTGGTGGGCCTGTCGTGGCTGTTCCCGCCGTATCTGTGCCAGTCGGGAGCCGAGGCGATGACGCCGGTACGGGCGTACGAGTTCGACGCCCCGGCCGTCCGCTCGATGTGCCTCTCGGACGCGGAGTTCGGCTCCTCGGTCATGTTCTGGGTGGGTGCGATCCTGGCCCACCGCCTCCATGTGACCCGGGTCCGGCTCCTCGACCTGTACGCGCCGCACGGGAGCGGGATCCTGGCGTGAGCCGCGCCCCGCGCCCTCTTAGGGGGGGCGGGCGGGGCGCGCGGGGTGGGCTCGGTCGGATCGATCAGGCGAGGAGGACGCTCGCGAGGTCCGTGCGGCCGGAGACGCCCAGCTTGCGGTAGATCCTTCCGAGGTGGTTCTCCACCGTCCGTACCGACAGCACGTACGTCTCGGCGATCTCCCGGCTCGTACGGCCGCGCGCGGCCATCAGCGCGATGTCCCGCTCCCTGGCGCTGAGCGGAACCGCCGCCGCCGCGCCGGCGAGTGCCGGGGTGGCCGCCTCCTGACACCTGTCGCGCAGGGCGAGCGCGTAGGCGGCGGCCCGTGCGGCGTTCGCGGCGCGGTCGCGGCGGCGCCACTCGGTGGCGGCCTCCCCGAACGCCTCCGCCGCGTACAGGTGCAGGCCGAGCCCGCTCATCCGGTCCGCGACCTCCTCCAGGGCCGCCGGATCCGGCCGCTCCCCCCGCGCCGCCGCCGCGTACGCGGCCCGTACGTCCGCGAGGGAACCCTGTACGAGGGCGGCGGCGGCCGTGAGCTCCGCCGCGACGGCGGACGTGCCCTGACGGTCGGAGTCCGGCGCGTCCGGCGCGGTCCCGGCCTGCCCGGAACTCCGCCGGTGGTCCGGGCCCCAGCGCAGGACGTCGTGGAGGAGGGCGGTCGCGACGGTCGCCTCGCCCCGGGCGAGGGCCTCGCGGGCGGCGGTCAGCATCAGGCGCCGTGCGGGACCCGCCGCACCGCGCAGGAACATCACCCACCCCCGCGCCCGGAGTGTGTCGGTCTGGAGGAGGGGTGCCTCGGGCGGGAGGAGCGGTGCCCCTCCCTCCGCGTTCGCGAGGGCCTCCGCCTCCGGTGCCACGTGCCCGGTCTGGGCGGCGGCGAGAACGAGTCCCGCGAGCGCCCGCTGCTCGGCGAAGGCCTGCCCGCAGAGCCGCGCGAGCGCGCGGGCCTCCCTGAAGTGGGCCAGCGCGTCGGTGACCAGGCCGCGTTCGAGGGCGATCCGGCCCCGGACCCAGGCGAACCACACGGTGAGCGCCGGGACCGCGTCCCGCATCGCCTCCTGCCCTTCGAGCGCCGTGCGCTCCGCCTCGTCGAGGCGCCCCGACTCCAGGAGGGCGGCCGCCACCAGATACAGGCTGCGGGCCGGGTAGTAGGCGGTCCACCGGTCGGCGAGCCCGCACTGGATCGCGTACGCGTGCCGACCGGTCCGTACGGCGTCGTCGACCCGCCCCGAGGAGAGCCGCACGCGCAAGTGGGCCTGCAACAGCAGCACGTCCTCCTGCGTCCATGCCCCGCCGGGCCCGGTGCCACGAACGGGGGAAGCGCCGTCGGGGCCAGGATCAGGGTCAGGGGCAGGGTCAGGGGCAGGGTCAGGGTCAGGGTCAGGGTCAGGGTCAGGGTCAGGGTCAGCGAGGGTGGCGTCGACGTCGGGGGCGGCGCGGGTGCTGTCGGCGCGGGTGGCGTCGGCCTCGGGAGCGGCGCGCGTGCCGTCGGCCGTACCCGCCCCGGCAGCCGGGCGCAGTGCTTCCGCCGCCTCCTCGTTGCGGCCGACGGCGCTGAGCAGCGTGGCCCGGCAGGCCGTGAGGGCGGGCCGGGGACCGATCCGGTCGACCGCCCGGGCGAGTGCCTCGTACGCGGCCTCCGCGTCGCCCCTGCCGTACAGGTGGTGCTGGGCGAGCGCCGCGGCGGCGGACTCGACCTCGCCGGGTGCCCGGGCCGCGTCGAAGGCCCGCTCGAGGACCGGAACGCTCTCGGCGAACTCGCCGTGCTGGCCCAGTCCTTCGCCGAGCAGCAGCCCCGCGACCACATGGGGTCCCTGGGCGAGTGCGGCGCGGGCGAGCCGGCACATCGTGTCGACGTCCCCCTCGTCCAGGGCGTGCCCCGCCGCGCGGACCAGCAGGTCGGGGTCGGCCGTGCCGGTCGCGTCGAGCTCCCACCGGGCGAGCGCGAGGGCGTCGCGGCGCCGCCGCGCTCCGTACGCCCGCACCCGGCCGGCCTGTTCGAGCAGCAGGGTACGGGCGAGGAAGCGGGGCGTGGTGCGGCGCAGCAGCAGGGCGTGCCAGGGGTGGGCGAGACGGACCCGCCGGCGCCGCCCGTCCTCGGTGACCGCGACGAGGTTCTCCTCCTCGAGCTCCGCGAGGGCCGCGGCTGTCACCTGGCTGAGGACGTCGGCGAGCCCGACCGGTCCGCAGAGGGCGAGCAGGCGCAGGACGGTGCGCCGGTCCTCGGGAAGCCTGCGGAAGCGTCCTTCGGCGGGGGCGTCGAGCACGGTGTCGTCCAGCGGCCCGGTGAGACACCACACGTCGTCCACGGGCCGCAGGGTCCCTTCCCGTACGGCGGCGCGCAGGATCTCCCTGGTCCACAGGGCGTTGCCCCGTCCGGCCTCCCACAGCGCCCGGACGGCGGGCGCCGCCACGGGCGCTCCGAGCGTCTCGCTGAGCAGCCGGGCGGTGGTGGCCCGGTCGAAGGGGCCTATCCGCAGGTGCTCCAGGGCGTCCTGGTGCCAGAGGGCACGGAGGGCCTCGGGCCATTCGGCGTCCTGCGGCAGGGTCGCCGCGAGGAAGAGGCCAGGTCCCGGACCGGTGGCGGCGTCGGTGGCCAGGGCGGACAGCAGGGTGAGGGAGGAACGGTCCAGGTGGTGGACGTCGTCCACCAGGAGGAGGGTGCGGGGACGGCCTTCCGGGGCACTCAGGTCCTCCCGCAACTCCTTGAAGTGACAGCCGAGTTCGTCGGGCCGCAGGGGGCCGGTGAGGTACGGGGCGAAGGCCGCGAAGGGGACGCCGGAGGCCGCCTCGTTCACCGGGAGGCGGACGGTCCTGTGGTGCGCCTCCGCCTCGTCGGCGAACTCGGTGGCGAGCCGGCTCCTTCCGACGCCGCCGCCGCCCGTGATGACGACGCCTCGGCAGCCGGGCCTGCGCAACGCCCCGCGCAGGCGCTCCAGTTCGGCGTGGCGCCCGGTGAAGGGCAGCGGGGTGCCGTCACCGGCCGCGGTCATGCCCACGCCTGTCCGCGACGCGGCTGCCGCGCGTGTCCGTTGAGTAGGTGTCTGCCGGGGATTGAGTAGGTGTCCACTCTGTCGCCGTTCCCCACGCCGACGGAGGCTATGCGGCAGGCGGGCATCGCGAACGAGGTCCGCGGATCGTCGGAGTGCTTCGGGGGGAGTACGACATGGGCGCCGTGCCGGCGTGGAGGGAATCCGGGGAGCTCGTGTTCCTCGCGGGGGAACGGCCGGGGGGTTCGGCCGGGGGCAGGGGATCGGGTGCCGTTTCCGGTCCCTGCGCCGGTGCCGGGGTCGGGGATCGAGCCGATGCCAGTTCTGGTGCCGACGGCGGTTCCGATACCGATGCCGGCACCGGGGACCCGTCGAAAGGGATCCGGGCCCTGGCCGAGGCCCACGGACTGCGGTCGCGGGTGCTCTCCGTGCCGGCCGGGTCCGGTGCGCGGGTGTGGACCTCGGTCCTCGCCGCGTATCTGGGGGCGGCGGACAGCCCGGACACCGTGGTCCTCGTGGCGACGGGACGGTCCTGCGGCGCGGCGTTCGAGCTGGCGGACCGGCACCCGGAGCGGGTGACCGCCGTGGTGGCGCTCGCCCCGGAACCGCCGGACGCGGATGCCACGCGGTACGAACTGTCGTGCCCGGTCCTGGTGGTCCCGGGACCCGTCGAAGCGGGACCCGTCGAAGCGAGGTCCGAGGCCGAGTCCGAGGCCGAAGCCGAAGCCGAAGCCGTCGACCGATTTCTGGCGAATCTGGGCGGATCCCCGGGCCCGGCACCCGGCGCGGCCGCCTGCCCCGTGCGGAACCGAACGCTCGCACCGTCCCTCCTGCACGACCCGTCCGCCATGCGGCGGTTCGCCGAGGCCGGGCCCGTGCACCGGCTCGCCGTGCCCGGCTCCGTACCGACGTGGGTGGTGACCGGTCACACCGCCGCGCGGGCCGTCCTGACCGATCCCGGGCTGCGGTCGCCCACCGAGTCGACCGCCGGATACCGGGCGCAGCCCGCGGAGTTGGCCTCCGTCCACGAAGGTGAGGCCGACACCGTCACCGTCGACGCCGGGGAGCACGCCAGGCTGCGTGCGCTCGTCGGGCGGCATCTCACCGCCGCGCGGGTCGGCGCGCTCCTCCCCCGGCTGCGGCGGCTCGCCGACGGGCTCCTGGACGCCTTGCCCCGGGACCGGGAGATCGATCTCGTGGCCTCGTTCGCGCTCCCGCTGCCCGTGGACGCGCTCTGCGAGCTCCTCGGCGTACCGGAGCCGGACCGGCCGTACCTGCGTGACTGGCTGGTCCGGCGGGTGCCGACACCGCCGCCGGCCGCGCACGAGGACGTGGACGCGTACCTCGGCGGTCTCGTCGCGGAGCGACGGAAGCGCCCCACCGACGACTTCCTCGGCTGGGTGTGCGGCGCGGAGGGTGACCTCGTACGGGACGAGGAGCTGATCGCCGCCGCGCGGCTGCTCCTGGTGTCGGGGGCCAGGCCGACGACGACGCTCGTCGGGAACGGTGTCGCCGCGCTCCTCGCGGACCGCGCCCACTGGCGGCTGCTCACCGGGGCGCCGGACTCCGTCGCCGGGCCGGCCACGGAGGAGCTGCTGCGCCATGTCACCCCGTATCCGGTGGGGTTCGCACGGCGCGCCGTCGTGCCGGTCGAGGTGGCCGGTGTACGGATTCCGGCGGGGCACCGTGTCATGGCCTCCCTGACGGCGGCCAACCACGACCCCGCCCTGTTCCCTGGGGCCTGTTCCGGCGCCGGCGGGCTCGATCTCGGCCGCGCGCCGAACCCGCACGCGTCCTTCGGTCACGGTCATCACCGTTGCCTGGGTGCGGAGTTCGCACGGGCGGTGGTCCGCACGGCAATGGAGACCCTGGCGCGCCGGTTTCCCGGGCTCGGCCTCGCGCCCGGCGTACGGGACCTGCACTACCGGCGGAACCGCGTGCGCTACCTCCTCGCGCTCCCGGTCCTCCTCGGACCCGAACACGGTCCGTAGCACCGCCGCTCGTCACCGCGCGCGGCGCCGCCCGCCGCTGTGCCGCGACAGCGCGCCGCCACCGCGCGCCCCACATCCTTCTTCTCGCACGGGAGACGTACGCATGGAAGCCACCACGATTCCGGAGCTGATGGCCTACTGTCAGGCCGATCCGGACTTCTTCGAACCGCCCTGGCACATGCGGGACGAGGACAGCCGTCTCGCCGCCGCCGGCCGGCCCTGCCCGCCCGGGTGGCGCCGCCGCGCCAACGGCCTCTGGGTGGTCGTCGAGCCGGAGGGCGGACGGCTGCCCGAGCAGGGCTGGAAGATCCACGTGTCGGCCACCGCCGCCGACGCGGACGCGGTGTGCGACCTCGTGTCGGAGTTCTGTCTCGGCCGGGGCGTGACGTTCAAGTTCCTCCGCAGCACGGCCGCGCTGCGCCTCCTCAACAGCAAGTACGCCGACCGGGGCGGCAGCGGCAAGCTCCTCACCCTCTACCCGGCGGACGAGTCGGTCCTCGCCCGGCTCCTGCCGGAGCTCGCGGCCCTCCTGAAGGGTTTCACCGGGCCGTACGTCCTCAGCGACGTCCGGTACGAGGACTCCCCCGTGTACGTCCGGTACGGCGCCTTCGTCCCGCTCACGTACACGGCGCCCGGCGGCGAGCTCGTCTACGCGGTACGGGCCCCGGACGGCACCCTGGTGCCGGACCGCCGCGACCCCGTGTTCACCGTGCCCGAGTGGGTGACGGTCCCCGAGGTGCTCCGTGCGTCGGTCGAGCGGCGCACGGCGGGCGGGGAGGAGTTCCCGTACCTGATCGAGAAGGCGCTCCACTTCTCCAACGGCGGCGGCGTGTACCTCGCCCGGTCCCGGGAGTCCGGGGGCTACGTCGTGCTCGTGGAGGCCCGGCCGCACGCGGGGCTCGACCACGACGGCTCCGACGCGGTGACCCGGCTGACGCGGGAGAGGAAGACCCTGGAACGGCTGAGCGGCCTCGACTGCGTGCCCCGGGTCCTCGGCCATCTCGTCGTCTGGGAGCACCACTTCCTGGTCGAGGAGTACATCGAGGGCGAGACGCTCCTCGAGGAGGTGTTCGCCCGGTACCCGCTGGGCAGCCCCGAGCCGTCGGACGAGTGGCTCGCCGAGTACACCCGGTGGGCGACCGACGTCCTGGCCAAGGTGGACCGCGCCCTGATGGCCGTCCACGCCCGGGGCGTCCGCTTCGCCGACCTGCACCCGGCGAACATCATCGTGCGTCCCGACGGACGCGTCGCCCTGATCGACTTCGAGATCGCGACCGACCTCGACGACCCGAAGCCACCCCCGCTCGGCGCGCCCGGCTTCACCGCGCCGGAGGGCATGACGGGCCGCGAGGCCGACGAGTACGCGATGAACTGTCTGCGGCAGTGGATGTTCCTGCCGATCAGTCCGCTCCAGGAGCGCGACCCGGTCAAGTACGCCACGCTCACCGATGTCGTCACCGCGCACTTCCCGGTGCCCGAGGGCTTCGGGGCCCGTCTGGTCCGCAAGCTCGGGGCGGGCCGCGAGCCCTTCGGCGAGGACACGGCGGCCCGGCTGCTCGCCGGCGCGCCCGAGACCTGGCCCGCCGTCCGCGACGCGCTCGTCGCCGGCATCCACACGAGCGCCACGCCCGGCCGCGCCGACCGCCTCTTCCCCGGCGACCCGCAGCAGTTCGGTACGGGCGGCCTCACGGTCGCCTCCGGCGCCGCCGGGGTGCTCTGGGCGCTGCGCCAGGTCGGGGCCGCCGTACCGGAGGAGTACGTGGACTGGCTGACGGCGGCCGTGCGGCGCGCCGAGGACCCGCGTCCCGGTCTGATGGACGGCCTGCACGGCGTGGCGGCGGCCCTGGAGACGCTGGGGCGGCGCGCCGAAGCCCTTGAGGTGCTCGACCGGGCCCGGGCGCTCCACGCCGGCCTGCGGGCTCCGGGCATCCATTCCGGTCTCGCGGGCGCGGGCCTGGGACTGCTCGGCTTCGCCGCGCTCACCGGGGACACGGAGCTGCGGGACGAGGCGCTGTCCCTCGGCGAGTCGCTCGCGGCGCAGCTGGAACGCGGTGACTCGCCGATGTTCCCGCAGGGGGGACGGGTGGGGCTCGAACACGGGCTCACCGGAGTGGCCTACTTCTTCCTGCGCTTGTACGAGGTGACCGGCGACCCCCGTTTCCTGGAGCCGGCCGGAACGGCGCTGCGCCGCGAGACCGACCGGGGGCAGTTCCTGCCGGACGGCGGCTACCAGATGCTGTACGGCAACCGGCGCCTGGTGTACCTCGGGCCGGGCAGCGGCGGCCTCGCGCTGGTTCTCGCCCGGTACCTCGACCTGCTCCCGGAGGGCGACGGCTCCGCCCCTCGGGGCCCGCTCGATCCCGACCCCGCCGAGTTCGCGCGGGTGATCGCCGGGGTACGGCACGCCTGCCGCGCGGTCTTCGTCCGCCATCCCGCGCTGTTCATGGGGCGCGCCGGCCTCATCACCACCCTCGGACTTCTCGACGTGCCCGAGGACCGGCCGCACGTGCGCGAGCACGTCCGCCGGCTGTCCTGGCACGCCGTCTCCCACGAAGGCCGTCCGGCCTTCCCCGGCAACCAGCTCCTGCGCCTGTCCATGGACCTGGACAGCGGTTCGGCGGGAGTGCTCGTTGCCCTCGGCGTCGCGTTCGAACGGAACGCGTCGATCGTCCCCTTCCTCGACCTGCGGGCGCCCGCGGCCGGGGAGCCCGTACCGGAACCCGGAAGGAGGTGAGAGAGATGGCATGCGTCCTTCAGCTCCAGTCGCTCGGTGAGACCCAGTCCGCGCACCCGTGCAACAGCATCGTGACCTCGTACAAGGGAACCTGCTGACGGTCCCGGTGCCGGGGCCGCCCCTCACGGCGGCCCCGGCACCGGCCACCAGGCCGCACCGGCGTCCCGGCATCCGTCACGTCACCGGCGCTCCGGCGCGCCCGTCCCCGCACCACCCGCCCCGGCACCGGCACCGGCCTCCCGACCCGCTTCGAGGAACCCCGTGGAACCGCACCCCGTACGCCCCGCTCCCCCCGAGGATTCCGCGCCTCCCGCGCACCCCCGCACCGGCCCCGCGGCCGGCGAGGCGCCGTCCGTCCGGCGCGTCCTGTTCGGGCACATCCGTCCCTGCCTGCCCGCACTCGCCCTCGGCGGCTTCCTGACCCTTGTCACCGCCGCGGCCGGTCTGACGATCCCGCTCGTGGCCGAGCGGCTCATCGACGCGCTCAGCCACGACCGGCCCCTCGACGGGGTCCTGCTCGCCATGGGGCTGCTCGTCGCCGTCACCGCCCTCGCGGGTCCGGTCGCGCAGTACGTCCTCGGCCGGGCGGCGGAGACCGTCGTCCTGACCGCGCGGCGCCGGCTCTCCTCCCACCTCCTGCGCCTACGGATCGCGGAGTTCGACCGGACCGAGCCCGGTGACCTGATCGCGCGCGTCACCTCCGACACGGCGCTGCTGCGGCAGGCCACCACCGACGCGCTCGTCGGCACCGCCACCGGAGCCCTCACGCTGGTCGTGACGGCGACGCTCATGTGCCTGCTCGACCCGGTGCTGACCGCGGTGACCGTCGGGGTCCTGCTCCTCGCCGGCTGGGTGGTCCGCTCGGTGATGACGCGGGTCACCGAGGCCGGCACCGCCGCCCAGGAGTCGGTGGGCCAGGTCGGCGCCGCCCTCGAACGGGCCCTCGGCGCCCTGCGCACCGTCAAGGCGTCCGGCTCCGAGGACCGCGCCGAGGCCGCCGTGCACGAAGCGGCCGAAAGCTCCTGGCGGGCCGGTGTACGCGCGGCGAAGTGGCTCGCGCTCGCGGGCAACACCGCCGAACTCGCCGTGCAGACCGCCTTCTTCACCGTCCTCGCGATCGGCGGCAGCCGGGTCGCGTCAGGAGCCCTTGACGTGGGTCGGCTCATCGCCTTCCTGATGTACGTGTTCTATCTGGTCCCCGCCGTACGGCAGGTCGTCGGCGGCGTCAGCCAGTACCACCTGGGGGCGGCCGCGGTGACGCGCATCAGGGAGACGGAGGCGCTGCGCGCCGAACCGGCGGCCGGCGCGCCCGGACCCGCCGACGGCCAGGACGGCCCCGCACCCGCTCCCGTGGCCGCACCCACTCCCGTAGCCGCACCCGTCCCCGCACCCGCCGCGCTGGAGTTCCGGGACGTGCACTTCCGTTACGGGCCCGAACTGCCGCCCGTACACCGCGGGGTGAGCTTCGCCGTGCCGCCCCGGGGCACGACCGCGTTCGTCGGGCCGTCCGGCGCGGGGAAGACCACGCTCTTCTCGCTCCTGGAGCGCTTCTACGAGGCGACGTCCGGCGGCATCCTGCTCGACGGGCGCCCCCTCGACACCTGGGACCTGCGCGAACTCCGTTCCGTCATCGGGTACGTGGAGCAGGACGCCCCCGTCGTCTCGGGCTCGCTCCGGGACAACCTGCTGCTCGGCCGGCCCGACGCGAGCGGCACCGAGCTGGCCGGTGTCCTGCGCACGGCCCGCCTCGACACGCTCGTGGAGCGGCTGCCGGACGGCCTCGACACGCTGGTGGGGCACCGGGGCACCCGGCTCTCCGGCGGCCAGCGCCAGCGGGTGGCGATCGCCCGCGCGCTGCTCCGCCGCCCCCGGCTGCTCCTCCTGGACGAGGCGACGTCCCAGCTGGACGCCGTGAACGAGGCCGCGCTCCGGGACACGGTGGCCGACGCCGCCCGGACGACGACGGTCCTGATCGTGGCGCACCGGCTGTCCACGGTGGCCATGGCCGACCGGATCGTCGTCCTCGACGGCGGGATCGTACGCGCCGTGGGCACCCACACCGAGCTGCTGACCACCGATCCGCTCTACGCCGAGCTCGCCGCCACCCAGTTCCTCGAACCCACCGTCTGAAGGAGGACCGCCCGATGGAATGCCCGTACGGCGCATCCGGTCAACCGCCCGTGATCGGCGCCGACATGCTCAGGGACCACGCCGCCCTGACCCGGTTGCGCGAGTCCGGCACACCGGAGGTCAGCCTCGGCGGTCGCGAGACCGGCTGGATGATCACCCGGTACGAGGTCGCCGCCGCGGCGCTCGTGGAACCGGCGCTGCGCGGCGACCATCCGCTCGCGGTGTCCATGCGGAGCGGGGCGGACGAAGAGGCCTGCGACGAGGAGCAGTTGTTCTTCCTGCCGGCCGACGAGCACCGGAGGCTGCGCCGTACCGTCTCCCGTCATCTGACGCACCGCCGGGTGGCGGCGCTCCTCCCGCGCATCCAGCGGGAGGCCGACCGGCTGCTCGCGGCCGTGCCGGCGGGCGGGACCGTCGACCTGGTGGAGGCCTTCTCCCGCCCCTTCCCCGTCGCCGTGCTCTGCGAGCTCCTCGGCATCCCGGAAGCGGAGCGACGCCACGTCCGGGACTACGTGTACGGCTGGATCGCGGAGTACGGCGAGGCGACCACCGTCACGGAGAGCGCGGGCCATGCCCTCGCCCGCTACCTCGGGGGGCTGATCGAGGAACGGGCGGACGCCCCCGGGGACGACCTGATCAGCGCGATGCTCCGGCAGGGCGGCGAGGACGCGGAACTGCTGCGGCAGGACACCCTGGCAGCCGTCAGGTTCCTGCTGGTCGCCGGCCACCGCCCGGTCACCCGGCTGCTCAACGACGGCCTTGAGCTCCTGCTCGAACAGCGGGAGCACTGGGAGGCGCTCAGGTCCGACCGCGGCCGGCTGGACGCCACGATCGAGGAGCTGCTGCGGTACGTCACCCCGACGGCGCTCTCCTCCCGGTACGCCGCGGCCCCCACCGAGGTGGACGGCGCCCCGCTGGCGGCGGGCAGCGGGGCGCACTGCGCGCTGGTGGCCGTCAACCGGGATCCCGCCCGCTTCGAGGAGCCGGACCGCTTCGATCCCGACCGGACGCCGTACCCGCACCTCTCGTTCGGGCTCGGGCACAAGCACTGTCTGGGCGCGGCACTCGCCCGCGCGGAGATCCGCATCGCCTTCGACACCCTCCTCACCCGCTTCCCGCGCATGACGCTCGGCACGGCCGGCCCCGGGACGGAACCGGAGCGCCGCCGCCTGTGGGTGGTGCTCGCCCCGACCCGCGCCGACGACCACCGGAGTCAGGACCACGGCCGAGGTCACGAGGACGGCCGCGCGCAGGCGCCCGCACGCGGGCCCGCGCCCCTGGCCGGTCCCGCACCCGTACCCGTACAGGGCTGAGGAGCTGCCGTGGAGATCCCCGATCACCCGCTGGAAGTCCTCTGGGACATCACGTACGCCTGCCCGCTGCGGTGCACACACTGTTACTCCGAGTCCGGCCGCCGCCCGGCGCGCCGCCTCTCCGCCGACGACATGCTGCGCGCCGCCGACGCGATCCTGGACCTCGGCACGCAGGCCGTGTGCCTGGCCGGGGGCGAGCCGCTGCTCGTCCCCGAACTCTTCGCGGTGGCGGAGCGGTTCACGGCGGCGGGGGTGCCGGTGTCGCTCTTCACCAGCGGCTGGACGCTCGACCGGTCGTCGGCCGGGGCCGTCGTGGAAGCCTTCTCCGGAGTGAACGTCAGCCTCGACGGGGCCACCGCCGAGGTCCACGACCGGATCCGTGGACGGCGTGGCTCCTTCGACCGGGCCGTGACCGCCCTGGAGCTCCTGACCGAGGCGGGGGGCGCCCAGCGCGGGAAAGGGACGGCCGTCGGCGTCGACTACGTGGTGATGCGCGGCAACGCCCATCAGGTCGAGGCGTTCGTGACCGCCGTCGCCGGCCGGTTCCCCGGCCTCGCGCAGGTGTCGTTCGGCGCCGTCGTCCCTGAGGGGCTCGCGAGCCGGCGGGGTTTCGCGGAGCACGAACTGCTCTCGGACGAGCAGGTACGGCTCCTTGGCGGCGCGGAGTACGCGCGACGGCTCCAGGAACTCGCCCCGCCGGGCGTCCGCGTCACGACGACCGACAATCTGGCTCTGCAGATGCGCCCCGACCTGATCCGCGAGGGCGTCTTCCTGCCGGTGCTCCAGATCGAGCCGGACGGCGCGGTCCGTGCGATGGCGGCGTACGAGGGAACCGTCGGCAACGTCCTGACGGACTCGCCCACGGAGCTGTGGCGGCGGGCCGTCGCCCGCTGGTCGGACCCGTTCGTGGTGGAGACGCTGACCCCGGTGCGGACGATGCGGGAGTGGGCAGCGGCCACGCGGGCGATCGACCTGCGCTTCGGGACGGAGGCCGACCGGGAGCGGATCGGCCGCCGTCCCGCGTTCACGCCCTGAACAGAGCGCTCGCCGTGGCGGGGGCCGACGGTCGGCAGCGGGCAGCGGGCAGCGGGCAGCGGGCAGCGGCCGGACGGTGGTGGCGCACGGCCGGGCGGTACGGTGGAGGGGCGTACGCACCGGGCGGCACGCCTGCCCCGGCCGCCCCTCCCCACGCTCCGGCGACGAGCTGCGAGGCCACCCATGAGCGAACCGACGACGGCACGCGAGGCGATCGCCCTCGTCACCGGCGACGACTTCACCGAGCTCCCCTTCGACGAGGGGCCCCTGGCGGACGACGGGCCGATCGGCTGGCCCGGCTACTCGGCGGCGCACGCGCGCGCCTCCGCCCGTACCGGGGAGACCGAGTCGGTGGTCTGCGGTACGGGCGTGATCGGCGGGGTGCGGGCGGTGCTGATCTCGTTCGAGTTCGGATTCCTCGGCGGTTCCCTCGGCGAGCGGACGGGGGCGCGTGCCGCCGCGGCCCACGCACTGGCCCGGGCACGACGGCTGCCCGTGGTCGTCCTGCCGGCCACCGGCGGCAGCCGGATGCACGAGGGCATGCGGGCCCTGCTCCAACTCCAGTTCCTGGCGCGCGAGTCGGAGCTGACCCGGGCCGCCGGGCTGCCGCAGATCGCCGTCCTGCGGGATCCGACGACGGGCGGCGGCTGGGCCACGCTCGGCGCCGGATCCGACGTGGTCCTGGCCCTGCCCGGCGTACAGGTCGGTTTCGCCGGCTCCCGCGTCCGTCCGCCGGACGCCGACCCCCTCGCGTACACCGCCGAGACGCAGCTCGCCCATGGCCACGTCGACGGGATCGTGCCTCCCGCCGAGCTGCGCGACACCCTGGGGCGCTGGCTCTCCCTGCTCACCCGCCCCGCCGACGGCCCGGTCCCGCCGCCTCGGGCGCTCGGCACCCCCGGCAGGCCGCCCGCCGCGAGCGGCCGTGAGGCCGTGGCACGCGCCCGGCACCCCGAGCGGCCCCGGGCCGCCGCGTACCTCGACGCGCATCTCACCGGACGGGAGGAGCTCTCCGGCGACCGCTGCGGAGGCGTCGACCCGGGGATGCGGTGCGGCTTCGGCCGGCTTCCCGACGGCCGTACCGTCGCGTACGCCGCGCAGTGCGGTACGGCGACCCGCCCGGCCGGCTTCCGGACGGCCGCCCGGCTGGTACGGCTCGCCGAACGGCTGGGGATCCCGGTCCTCACCCTCATCGACACGCCGGGGGCGGCCAACGACCCCGCGGCGGAACACGCGGGCGCGGGCCCCGCGATCGCCGACCTGTTCGCCGCCGTCGCCTCCGCACGCGTCCCCCTCACGTCCCTCCTCATCGGTGAGGGCGGCTCGGGCGGCGCGCTCGCCCTCGCCGCCCCGGGCAACCTCTGGGCGACGCCCGACAGCTACTTCTCGGTCATCGCCCCGGAGGCGGCCGCGTCCATCCTCAAACGTCCGCCGGAGGACGCCGCCGCGACGGCCGACCACCTGCGCCTCCGCCCGCAGGACCTCGTCGACCTCGGAATCGTCCGAGGCGTCGTGGACACCTGGTGGGCCGGTAATTCGGTGGGCTGACGCGCGGGAATCTGCCACGCTCCCCGGATGGGTGCATGGGATGCGGTGGCGGACAGGGTCGCCGGTGGCGCCACGGTGACGTTCCGGCCCAGCGGCTCCTCGATGGTCCCGCTGATACGCAGCCGGCAGCAGGTGGTGGTCGTTCCCGTCGACCCGTCGAAGGTGGAGGTCGGGGACGTCGTCCTGGCCCGTGTCGCCGGGACGGTCCATCTGCACCTGGTGTCGGCCGTGGATCCCGCCAGGAAGCGGGTGCAGATCAGCAACAACCGCGGCCGCGTCAACGGCTGGACCGGCTACGGCCGCGTCTTCGGCATCTGTGTGTCCGTCGACGGCGTCCCCCGGTCGGGAGCCGCGGCCAGGACGCGCGCGGCCGGCCCCGACGGCTCCCCCTCGACGTGACGCTTCGGCGGTCGCCCGCGCCGGTGGGCCCCGACCGGACGTCGGCCCCGGCCGGGGAGCTGGAGGAGGCGCTACGGCTGTCGTGGCCCGCCCAGGAGGCACGCCGGGTGCCACGCGCCCGCGTGAGCGCCCTGCCCGCCCCGGCCCCGGTCCTGGCCCCGCCGGCGGTGAGCCCCGCCGCCGCCGACACGTCCGTCACATCCGTCACCGACGCGACGGCGGTCCCCGACCAATGGCCCGTCGTGCGCCTGGGTGACGTCCTGTGGGAGGCCCGTACGGTGCAGTACCTGCTCAAGGCCCGCGGCCATCCCGTCACGGTCACCGGAACCGTCGACAGCCCGACCGTCGAGCAGGTCATCCGCTTCCAGACGTCCCTGGGGCTGGTCCAGGACGGGCGGGTCGGCCGCGACACGTGGCCGCGGCTGGTGGCCCCGGTGGGCGGCGGGGACCGTGGCCCGGCCGTGACGGCCGTCCAGTCGCTCCTGACCGGGGCGGGTCGTCCGACCGCCGTCACAGGCCACTTCACCACGGAGACGGAGGACGTCCTGCGCATCTTCCAGGCCGAGCGCGGCATCTCGGTCACCGGCACCGTGCCGTGCCGTCCGGCTTCCGGCCGTCGGGAGGAGCGGCGCATGATCTCGTCCGCCCGGGCGGGCCCGCTGGTCGGTCCCTGGGGGCCGAGCCCGACGGCGTCCACCGTCCGGTCGCCGCGGGCGCCGTCCTCCCCGGGACGTGACGGGTTCTCGCTCATCTCGGGAGGGACGCCGGGCGGTCCTTCCCGGTTCCGTACGGCCCGGGACCCGCGCGGTCCAGGCGTTTCCGGCCACCGTCACGGCCAGCCCGGCAACTCGTCACGGAGCCGTCGTTCGACTTCGGTCAGGGCGACCCCTTCGACGAGCCGCTCGGGATGACCCGGCGGCGGCTTCTCGGACAGCGGGGGCGGTGGGGGCGGGATCCACACCTGGCCGGCGGCGATCAGCCAGTCACCCAGCGCCTTCAGGCAGCGCGACACATACGGCGGCATGCGCGGATGGTGGGGCGGACCGCCAAAGCCGTTCCAAAGCGGCGGCACGGGAGGCGATACGGGAGGCGGTACGAAACGGGTGACTCGGGCATGCCGATCACCGACACGCGCCATCCGTTTTCGGCCATTCGGCCTACGTACGTACTTTCCCCGATGCGTGGACACCTCTCGGCCACGAAGAGTGAAGCCCAGGCACACGCCCAACGTTTCCGCCACGCCACGGGGGTACCGATGCGCTACGAACTACTGGGTCCGCTCCTCGTCTCGGACGACACCGGCGCCCACCACACGCTGAGCGCTCCCAAGATGGAGTTGACGCTGGCCACACTGCTCCTGTCCGCCGGACGCGTCACCACCAAGGAGCAACTCGTCGCCGAGCTGTGGAGCACCGCGCCGCCCCGCCGGGCCTCGGCCGCCGTCCACGTCTATCTCTCCCAGCTGCGCAAGTTCCTCGCCGCCGCCGGGGACCACGAGGGCGGGGCCGTCGTCACCAAGCCCTCCGGATACGTCCTGCGACTGGACGGCGCCGGCTTCGACGTCGACGACTTCCAGGAGCTGATGCGCGCCGGACGCGCCCAGCAGCACGCCGGCCGGTACGAGGAGGCTCTGGAGGCCTTCGAGGGCGCGCTGCTGCTCGTCCGCGGCCCGGTGCTCGACGGGACGGCCGAGGGACCGGCGCTCTCGGCCTTCGCCACCTGGGTGGAGGAGGAGCGCCTCGACTGCCTGGAGCTGTCCGTCGAGGCACGCACGGCGCTCGGCCGGCACCGGGAGGTGATCAGCCTGCTGACCGGGCTGATCGCCCAGTACCCGCTGCGCGAGTCCTTCTACCGGCAGCTGATGCTCGTGCTGTACCGCTCCGACCGGCAGGCCGAGGCGCTGCGCGTGTACCGCTCGGCCCAGCGGGTCCTGCGGTCCGAACTGGGCCTGGAGCCCTGCCGGTCGCTGCGCCGCCTGCACCAGGCGATCCTGACCTCCGACCGGCTTCTCGACCTTCCGATGGCGGGCTGACGTGGCCCGGGAGGAAGAGGGCGTCTGGTCGCGACGGTTCCACCCGTCCCGCGACGCCGGGGCGGAACTCGTCTGCTTCCCGCACGCGGGGGGTTCGGCGGCCTACTGGTTCGGCCTCTCCCGGCTGCTGACACCGCGCGTCGAGGTGGCCGCCGTGCAGTACCCGGGACGCCAGGACCGGTACCGCGAGGAGCCGGTCGGCGACCTCCACGTGCTGGCCGACCGGATCGCCGACGCGCTGCCCCCACCGGGCGCCCGCCCGCGGCTGTTCCTGGGCCACAGCATGGGGGCCTCGCTCGCGTACGAGGTGGCCGTACGCCTCGCGCGCCGCCCCGGCCGGGGGCCGGCCGCCTTGCTGGTCTCGGGTCGTCCGGCGCCCTCGCGGCACCGGACCGGGGCCGACCGGCCGCTCGACGACCGGGCCCTGCTGGCGAGGGTGCGGGCGCTGGGCGGCACCGACGCCGGACTGCTCGACGATCCCGAGATGCGGGAGCTCGTCCTGCCGGTGCTGCGCGCCGACCACGGGGCGCTGGCCGCGTACCGCCCGACGGCCGTCTCCCCGCTGTCCTGCCCGGTGGTCGGGCTCACGGGGGAACGCGACACCGAGGCGACGCCGGAGGAGGTGGCGGCCTGGGCGGCGCACACCACCGGGTCGTTCGCGCTACGGATCTTCCCGGGTGGTCACTTCTTCCTCACCGACCACCTGGCGGACGTCGCCGACCTGGTGACGGGCCTGGCCTCCGCGCCGGAGCCCGGATCCGGGTCCGGGCCGGAGTCCGGTCCGGGCGCCGCGCGAGCGCGGGCGCTGCGCGCATGAGCGGCAGCCTGCTGGCCCTCAGCGATCTGCACGTGGCCTACGAGGAGAACGGCGCGGCCCTCGACGCCCTGCGACCCCGTCACGAGGACGACTGGCTGCTGGTGGCCGGGGACGTCGGCGAGATCCTGACCGAGGTCGAGGGGGCGTTGCGGCTGCTGAGCGAGCGGTTCGCGAAGGTGGTCTGGGCGCCGGGCAACCATGAGCTCTGGACGCATCCGCGCGACCCCTCGGACCTGCGGGGCGTGGCTCGCTACGAGCACCTGGTCGCCGTCTGCCGCGCGCTCGGCGTCGTCACGCCGGAGGACCCGTACCCCGTGTGGCAGGGGCCCGGCGGGCCGGTGACCGTGGTCCCGCTCTTCCTGCTGTACGACTACTCCTTCCGGCAGCCCGGCGTACGGACCGCGCGGGAGGCCCTGGAGATCGCCGCCGGGCACGGCGTGGTGTGCGCCGACGAGAGCCTGATCCACCCGGAGCCCTACGACGGCGCCGCCGCGTGGTGCCGGGCCCGGCTGGAGGTGACCGAGCGGCGGTTGGCCGCGCTCGGGCCCGACGTCCGCACCGTGCTCGTGAACCACTTCCCGCTGGTCCGCGAACCGACGCGGGTGCTGCGCCACCAGGACTTCGCGCTGTGGTGCGGGACGGAGGCGACGGCGGACTGGCATCTGCGGTTCCGCGCCGCGGTGGTGGTCTACGGCCACCTGCACATCCCGCGGACGACCTGGCACGACGGGGTGCGGTTCGAGGAGGTGTCGATGGGCTACCCGCGCGAGTGGCGCCGTCGCGGCGCCCGGCCGCCCGGACCCCGGCTGGTCCTGGGCGGCCGGCCCGGTCCCCGGCCGGCCGCGCCTTCCCCGCCCCACCGTCCGCCGCGCGGTCTTCCGTCCGGCCTCCCCCACGGCCTGCCGTCCGACCTTCCGAGGGGCGCCGCGTGATAGGCGACCTGGTGCCGTCCTGGACGGCCTCCGCCGAGGTGTACGGCGATCCGCCCGAGGCCCGGCTGCTCCCCGCCGAGGAGGCCGTGGTCGCGCGCGCGGTGCCCTCCCGCCGCCGCGAGTTCGCCTCCGTACGCCTCTGCGCCGCCCGGGCCCTCGATGAACTGGGCTTCGCGTACCGGCCGTTGCTGCCGGGGGAGCGCGGGGCCCCGCGCTGGCCGGAGGGCGTGGTCGGCAGCATGACGCACTGCCGGGGCTACCGGGCGGCCGTGGTGGCCCGCTCCGACGAGGCCGCGGCCCTCGGTGTGGACGCGGAGCCCGACGAGCCGCTGCCGCGCGGCATGCTGGAGACCGTGGCACTGCCACGCGAGCGGGACCGTCTCCGTGAACTCGCCGGACTACGCCCGGGGCTGTGCTGGGACCGGCTCCTGTTCAGCGCCAAGGAGGCCGTCTACAAGGCCTGGTTCCCACTGACGGCGCGCTTCCTCGACTTCCCGGAGGCCGAGGTGCGGTTCGATCCCTGGCGCGGCACGTTCCGGGCCGACCTTCTGGTGCCGGGCCCGCGCCTCGCCGGGCGGGAACTGCGCGCGTTCCACGGTCGCTGGGCGGCGCGGCGCGGCCTGCTCGCGACCGCGATCGCGCTCCCTCAGCCCGCCAGCGCCATCAGCCGGGCCAGCTCGGCCCGCGAGTTCACCCCCAACTTGCTGTAGATACGGGTCAGATGGGCGTCCACGGTGCGCGGGCTCACGGTCAGCCGCAGGGCGATCTCCTTGGTCTTGCGGCCTTCGCCGGCGAGGGCCGCGACCTCCTTCTCCCGTAGCGTGAGGTCCGCGAGCGCCGCCTCAGGACCGGCGTCCGCGTCCCGCCCGGCGGTGGTCCTGGCCGGCCGGTCCAGTTCGCGGACCAGCTCCCGGGCCCGGGCGCCGGCCGGGCTCTCCGTGCCGAGCAGCTCGACCGCCTCCTCGTAGAGGCGCGCCGCCCCGGCCGCCTGTCGGCGGCTCAGCAGGGCGTGGCCACGGGCCATCAGCGCGTGCCCACGCTGCTCGGCGATCCCGACGCCGGCGGCCGCGTCCGAGGAGTGGGCCGCCCACTCGTCGATGATCTCGGCCGTCATACCGACCTCCCTGAGTCCCGCCGTGACGGCGGCCGCCGCGAGCAGCTCGTAGCCCCGTGCGGCGAGCACCGCGACGGGCTCGGAGACCCGCCAGGCCTCCCGGCGCGGCAGCAGGAGCGCGAACGCGGCTTCGCCGTCCCCCGTCGCGAGGTAGGCCTCGGCCTGGAGCAGGGCGTTGAGCGGGGTCCTGGGGGATTCGAGCGGGTCCCCTGGCTCGGGGCGGACGCGCCGCGCCGCGGGGTTCTGGCGGCCCAGCTGCGCCCAGGCCGCCGCCGTGATGGCGTCGGAGAGGCCGACGTGGTCGCTGCGGCCGGCCGCCTTGGCCACGTCCCGGCACTCCCTGGCCGCCGCCAGCGCGTCCGCCATACGGCCCGACTGGTAGTGGACGTAGCCGAGGGTGTCCAGGAGCGGGGCGAGGAGATGGGCGTCCCCCCTGGCCCGTACGGCCGACAGCGCGCGCTCGGCGTGGCCGTGCGCGGGGCCGTACCAGCCCATGAGGGCCTCGGCCCAGCCCAGCAGGAGCAGCAGGGTGCTCTCCTGTTCGTCGGCCGGGCCGTCGTCGTCGAGTTCGTCGAGCGTCTGGGCGGCGGCAAGGAGCGACCGTTCGGCGGCGCAGGTGTCGCCGGCGACGACCGCGCACATTCCGCGCAGCGTGAGGGCGCCGGCCTCGGTGACCGGACCAGTTCCCGCCGTGACGCGGACAAGACGCTCGACGTCGGCGCGGGCGGGCACCTGGCCGGCCAGCACCTTGGAAACCTGTCGGCGCACGTGGAGCATGGCCGCGGCCGCCGGGGAGGGGCCCGGCTCGGCGGAGAGTTCGGCGGCGATCAGGCCCTGGGCCTCCTCGTCGCGGCCGAGGGCGGCGAGGACGGCGGACAGGTGGGCGACGACGTCGGCCCGGTGGTCCCCGGTCCCGGCGGCGGGGCCGGCCAGGACCTCGCGTACGAGCAGGACGACCCGGTCGGCGTCGCCGGCGGCGGCGAGGTGCTGGACGACCGCCTGCCACAGCTCCTCGGTGACGGGTTCGACGGCCCCGGCTCCTCCACCGGTCCGGTCGGCGCGGTTCTCCCCGGAGCCGCCGCCCGTGCTCTCCGCGGCGAGCGCCGCGCGGTCGAGCCGGATCGCCACCGTCAGCCAGTGCGCCGCCGCGGCGGGCCGGCCCAGCCGGAGGGCGACGTGGGCGGCGGTGCCGAGGTCCCGCCGGTCGGCGGCGCCCGCGCCGGGGCCGGCCCGTTCGATGTGCGGGGCCAGTTCGGTGGCGGGCACGCCCAGCGCGCGCATGCAGCTCAGGGCCCGGCCATGGGCTCCCGAACGCCAGCAGGAGTCGATCGCCTCGTACAGGCGTCTGCGGAGCAGCGGGTGACGGAAGGTCAGCCTGCCCGGCTCGCCGGCGGGGCGTACGAGATCGCGGTGGCGGAGTTCGCCGAGGATCGCGCAGCCGCGGTCGCGGCCCACCGCGGCGACCTCGGCCGCCGCGTCGACGGTGAAGGAGTCGCCGAGGACGGCTGCCGCCCGTACGACGGTCAGCGTCACCTCGTCGAGCGGCGCGAGCTCGGCGTGCAGGTGTGCCGCGAAGCCGTCCAGGGCGGGCACCGTTCCCGTACCGGCGGCCCGCCGTTCCTCCTCGGCGAGGGCGAGCAGGTAGAGCGGGACGCCCTCGGCACGTTCCCGCAGCCGGGGCAGCGCAGGGTCGGCGGGGTCGACGCGCAGGACGGCCGCGCACTGCGCGAGGTCCAGGGCGGGCAGCTCCACGAGGTCGACGCGGCCCTGCTCGACGCCCTCGTGCAGGGGCGCGCGGACGGCGGCGGGGATCTGACGCGGCCGGTGGGCTACGGCGACGGCGAGCCCGCCGGGGACCGGCCGGTTGATCAGGGTGTTGAGGAGTTCGGCGGTGCCGGGGTCCGCCCAGTGGTAGTCGTCGAGGAGGAGCAGCAGCCCGCCGGGAGTGGCGTCCAGGCACGCGCCGATGAGCCGCCGTACGTCGGCGTAGTAGGGGCGGCGGCTGTCGGCGCCGCCGGGCTCCTCCCGGCCCGGTCCCCGGGCGAGCAGGCTCAGGAGTTCCGCCGTGGGCGGCGCGGTCGCGCCGGGAGCCTGTTGGTCCTGCCAGGTGGAGAAGGCCTGGATGACGGGGCCGTGGGCGACCGGGGTCCCGGTCCTCGCCTCGGCGCAGCGGCTGCGCAGCACCCGCAGGCCCCTGCGCTCCGCGAGCCGGGCCAGGGCGGTGAGCAGCCGGGACTTTCCGCTGCCCGGGTCCGCGGCGATCTCGGCCACGGCGGACCGTCCGTCCAGCGCCTCGTCCACGATCCGCTCCAGGCCGCCGAGTTCGGCGGTGCGGACGGTGACGGGCGGGGGGTTTCCGACGGCTGCGATGGTGGTGGTCACGCGATGCGTCTCCTTCCCAGCGATGGCCTGAATCGAAATCGACCCGGGCACAGCGTACGAGACGGCCGCCTCGGTCAAGTCGTCTGTAACAGAAGGTTCATGGTGTCCGTCGGTGCTGTCTCGCCCCGGCCTTAGGCGAGCTTTAGAGCCCGGCGTGAGCCTGGACTCCCGCCGGGCGGTGTCCTGCCGTGCCGGCTCTCCGGACATCGCCTGAGGAGTCGCCCGTGCCCCCGCCCGAGGAGACCGTCGCCGACCGTGCCGTACGCCGTGTGCCGATCGGGGACCGGACGGAGCTGCTCGTCGACCTGGCGTCCGGGCAGGTCGTACTGCGCCGGCTGGACCTGGTGATCGCGGGGGCCGGCCGCCCTCTTCGACTGACGCGCGTGTTCCACGGGGGCCGCGCCGCCGACGAGGGGTTCGGTCCTGGCTGGTCCGTCTCCGCCGAGGGGGCGGACGTCGAGGCCGGGGCCGATCCGCTGCGCGTCACCGACTCCGAGGGCCGGGTGACCGCCCTGCACCGGGACGGCGAGGGCCGGTTCACCAAGCTGCTCGATCCTTCCGGCGCGCAGGTCGCCGCTTTCGGCTACGACACGACGGGCCGGCTGGTCCGGGACGAGGACGCCGCAGGCGCGGTCACCGAGTACGGCTGGGACGACGCCGGCCGGCTGACCCGGGTCACGCCGCCGCACGACGGTCCGGTGGAGCTCGGGCACACCGGGGACGGGAGGGTCGCCTCGGTGGGCTGGACCGGTCCGGACGGGCCGGTGCGCATCGGCTTCGGATACGGGGAGGGCCGTACGACCGTGACCGGTCCGACCGGTCGGCGGACCGCATACGACTTCGACGCGGACGGGCGGCCGACCGCGGTGACCGACCCGCTGGGCGGTACGGCGCGGCAGCGGTGGGACGCCGCCGGCCGGCCCACCTCCTCGACGGACGCCGCCGGGGGGACGCTGCTGCGCCGGTACGACGAGCGGGGAAGGCCCGTGGCGCTCCGGCTGCCGACGTCCGGGGAGTTCTCGGCGGCGTACGGCGATCCCGCTCACCCCGGTCTCGTCAGCTCGCTGCGCAGCCCGGCCGGGCACGAGCTGCTGCTCGAACGGGACGCGGCGGGCCGGGTGGTGCGTACCAGGATCGCGGGCCGGACGGCTCCGCTGGACTCGCGGGCGTACGACCCCGGACACGGCGGGATCACGGAGTTCACCGACGGCAACGGGGCCCGCACCGCCTTCCGTTACGACGAAGCGGGCCGGCTCGTCCGGGTCGTGCCGCCCGAGCCGCTCGGCCCCACCGTGTTCCGCCGCGACGCGCTCTCCCGGATCACGGCCGTGACCTCGGGCGACGGCCGCACCCTCGGGCACCATCACGACGCGCTGGGCCGGCCCGCCGAGGTCACGGACGAGGAGTCGGGCGAGACGCTGCTCTCGCTGCGCCACGACGGTCTGGGGCGGCCGGTCCGCAAGTCCGGTCCCGGCTGGTCGTACTCCTTCGGCTGGACCCGCACGGCGACCGGCCCACGGCTGACCGATGCCGTCAGGACCGACGCGGACGGCACCGAGGAGATCCGCGCCGGGTACGACGCCGAGGGCCTGCCGCTCACGCTGACCACCCCGGGCGGCACGACGCGCTACGCGTACGACGCCGCCGGCCGCCCGGCCTCCGTGACCACCCCGGCGGGCGACACGGCCGTGCTGACGCACGACCCGGCGGGCCGGCCGGTCGCGGTGGACTTCGGCCCGGCCGTCCAGGAGACCGGGCGCGACGCCTCGGGCCGCCCGACCTCGCTGACGGTGCGGGACACCGCCGGGGAGGTGCTGCTCTCGGTGGAGTACGGGTACTGCACGGGCGGCGGGGCGGACACCGGCGTCCTGCGGCACACCGTGGTCGACGGCGAGTTCACCGGTTACGGCTACGACCAGCTGGGGCGGCTGGCGCGCGCGGGCGACGTGGAGTACGCGTACGACGACGCCCACCATCTGGTGCGCCTCGGCGAGGTGCGCTTCACGCTCAACCCGGCGGGCCAGGTGACCCTGTTCGGCGAGACGACGTTCGCGTACGACGGGGCGGGCAACTTCACCGAGGAGGAGAACCCGACCGGTTCCTTCTCCTACAGCCCCTCGGGACAGACCCTGACCGGGGTGTTCGGCGGGCAGCGGGTGGTGGACATCGCCTACGACGGGCTCGGCCACGAGGTTCCGCGCCGGATCACCGAGACCACCGTCGACGGACGCACCGTCACCCATGTCCTGACGCACAGCCACCTGGGCGTGGTCCGGGTCACCGACGACGGGACGCCCACCGACTTCGTCCGTACCCCGGACGGCGCCCTGCTCGCGGTCCTGACGGCGGACGGACGCCGGTTCTGGACGGTGACGGACCATCAGGGGTCGGTGCTCGCGCTCCTCGACGAGGAGGGCCGGCTCGCCGCCCGGTACCGGTACACCCCGCACGGGGCGGTCACCGCGACCGGTCCGTCGGCGGCCGTCAACCCCTTCCGCTACCGGGGCGCGTACCAGCTGCTGCGCAGCGCGCACGTCCTCGACCACCATCTCTACAACGGGTTCTGGGGGCGCTTCACCCAGCCCGATCCGACCGGCCGGCAGTACGCGCCGTACACCTTCGCCGACAACGACCCCCTCAACGCCGGCACCTGGACCCGCGGCAGCTTCTGGGCCGTGCTGACCCGGACCGGCGAGCCGGCGACCGAGGTCTTCTTCCCCTCCCCCGGCGACGACCGGCCCACGGCCCCCGGCGCCGACGCCTTCACCGGGCCCGGTGTCTTCCCGGGCCGTCCGCCGCTGATCGCGGGCGCGCCGCCGGCCCCGACCCTGTGACCCGCTTCCACCACCCACCTCGCTCGTCCCCATCGAGAGGAACAGCACCATGGCAGACCAGATCGTGATCCGCGTGCCCAAGGAGATCGTCGTCAAGGTGGTCGACGACGTGGAGGTGGCGGATCCGCAGACCGGGCAGACCGGCACCTTCGACGACGAGCTGTACGACGAGTCGGGCAAGCTCATCGGCACCTCGCACGGCTCGTTCCGGATCGAGTACGTCCGGCCGGGCGACGGTGGCCTGCTGACGTACTACACCGAGGACATCACCCTCGACGACGGCACGATCCACGCCGAGGGCTGGGCCGACTTCAACGACGTCCGCACCAGCGAGTGGGTCCACTACCCGGCGACCGGGACGAGCGGCCGCTACGAGGGTCTGACGGGCTTCCGCACCTGGCGGATGACCGGCGTCCGGGCGTCCGCCGAGGCACGGATCCTGCTGTCCGACTGAGCCCGCGGCACGCGCCGGGAGAGAGCACGAGGAGAGGCCACTGATGACCGGTCGGGACGTACACATCCTCTCGGCGGCGTCCGCGCTGCCGGGGCCCGCCGTGGACAACGCCGCGCTGGCCCGGCGGTTCGGCATGGATCCGCTGTGGGAGCAGTGGGTCGAGGCGTTCATCGGCACCCGGTCCCGCCATCTGGCGCTGGACCTGGAGTCGGGGCGGATCACGAGTTCGCTGGCGGACCTGGCCGAGCTGGCGGGCCGGCGGGCGCTGGCTGCGGCGGGTCTGACCGGCTCCGACGTGGACGCGGTGGTGCTCGGCACGGCCACGCCGGACCGGCTGATGCCGGCCACCGTCAACATCGTCGCGGACCGGCTCGGCATCGACCAGGTCCGCTCCTTCCAGCTGCAGTCGGGATGCTCGGGCGCCGTGCAGGCGCTCGACGTGGCCCGGCAGATCCTGCGGAGCGGCGACGGCCGCCGGGTGCTGGTGCTCGGCGGGGACGTGATCGCCCGGTTCTACGACGTGACGGCGGACCTGAGGAAGGCCGCGCCGTCCGAACTGGTCAACTACGTGCTGTTCGGGGACGCGGCCGGGGCCGCGGTCCTCGGGGTCGAGCCGGGGCCCGGGTCGGCGCGCGTGCGGGGCCTGTTCACCCGGCTGGTCGGCCTGGGGCGGGAGCCCGGGGCGGTCCTGGAGTGGTACGGGCCGTCCGACCGGGACCGGGATCCGGACCGGCCCGCGGCGAGCGAGGACTACAAGGCCATCGAGGAGCACGTGCCCGCTCTGGCCGAGGAGGTCCTGGCCGAGCTGCTGGCCGGAGCGGACTGGCGGCCGGAGGACGTGGACCTGCTGCTGCCGCCGCAGCTGTCCGGGCGGATGACGGGCCTGATCTCCCGGCGGCTGGCGCTGCCGGCCGCCGAGGACGTCTCGGTCGTGGCCGAGGCCGGCAACAGCGGCAACGCGATCGTCTTCCTCCAGCTGGAACGGGCCCTGGCCGGGCGGCTCGGGCCGGGACGGCGGGCGGTCGGCATCTCCATCGAGTCCAGCAAGTGGATCAAGTCCGGTTTCGCTCTGGAGGGGAACTGAGATGGCCGTGGAGTCGCTGAGCGACCTGCACCGGGCAGGGCGGCTCGTCGAGCGGTATCCGGACGTGGCGGGGCTGCTGGCCCTGCTGCCGGAGGCGGAGCTGATCCGCTCCGGCCGGCTGCTGGCCCGCCTCGACCCCGACGAGGTGCTCGCCGCGCATCCCTCCGTACCGGCGCCGCTGGTGGCGGTGACCGGACACGGCACCCTGGCGGCCCTGGCCCCCGCGCTCACCGTCGAGTTCGCCCGGCACGGCCTGCTGGCGCGGGTCCGGCTCTCCGACTTCGACCGGTGGGTCTTCGACCTCGTCGACCCGGACAGCTCCCTGTACGCGGCCGGGCCCGCGCTCACCCTCTGTGTCCTCGATCCCGCGGTGGTGACCGACGAACTGCCGGTGCCCTGGCGGGTCGAGGACGTGGAGCGGGTCCTCGACGAGAAGCTGGCGCTGGTCGAACGGGCCGCCGAGGTCTTCGCCACCGCCTCCCCGAGCGGCACCCTGGTCCTCAACACCCTGCCCCTTCCGCGCGAGTTGACCGCGCAACTGATCGACCGCCGGGCCAGGGCCCGGCTCGGCGCGCGGTGGCGGGAGGCGAACGTCCGGCTCCTGCGGCTGGCCGTGGAACGGCCCGGGGTGGTGACGGTGGACATCGATCCACTGCTCGCCGAGGGAGTTCCGGCCCGGGACGTACGCCAGAGCGTCTACGCGAAGGCGCATCTGTCGGAACCGCTGCTCGCCGGATACGCCCGGGAGGTCGGCCAGTTGGCCCGGCAGACGTCCGGCGGCGGCAAGAAGGTGCTGGCGCTCGACCTCGACAACACGGTGTGGGGCGGGGTGCTGGGCGAGGTGGGGCCCGAGGGCGTCGAGACCGGGGGGAGCCTCAGGGGCGAGGCGTTCCGGCGGTTCCAGCGGGTGGCGGCGCAGCTCGGCTCGCAGGGCGTCCTGCTCGCGGTGGTCAGCAAGAACGACCACGAACCGGTGGTCAAGACGCTCCGCGAGCATCCCGGGCTGGCCCTCCGGGAGGAGGACCTCGTCGCGATCCGCGCCGACTGGGCTCCCAAGCACGACAACCTGACCGCGCTGGCCCGTGAGCTCAACGTGGGCGTGGACAGCGTGGTCTTCGTCGACGACAGCTCCTTCGAGTGCGGCCTGGTGCGTCGGGAGCTGCCCGGGGTGGCCGTGGTGCAGGTCGACGAGGAACCCGCGCTGCACGTGCCCCGGCTGCTCGCCGAGGGCTGGTTCGACGTACGGGAACTCACCGACGAGGACCGGGCACGGCCGGTCCGCTACCGGCAGGAGCAGGCCCGGCAGGACTTCCTGGACGGCTTCGACTCCCTCGACGGCTATCTGCGCGAGCTGGACGTCTCCGTGACGGTGGCCCCGGCCACCCCCGACCAGTACGCCCGGGTCTCCCAACTGACCCTGCGTACCAATCAGTTCAACCTGACCACCGAACGGCTCCAGCCCACCGGGGTGCGGGCGCTCGCGGAGGACCCGGACGCCTCGGTGCTCGCCGTCTCCTCGGCCGACCGTTTCGGGGACAACGGCCTCGTCGGCGCGGTGCTGCTGCGCCGCGCGGGTGACTCCGTGCACATCGACAACTTCCTGCTGAGCTGCCGGGTCTTCTCCCGGGGCATCGAGACCGCGGTCCTCTCCGCGGTGCTGCGGGAGGCCCGTGAGCGCGGCGCGGGTCAGGTGCTCGCGTCGTACCGGCGGACCGCGAAGAACGGCAAGGTCGCCGACTTCTATCCGCGTGCGGGGTTCGCCGTGGTCGACGCCGGCGAGGACGCGGCGGCGTTCCGGCACGGCCTCGATCCGCTGCCGGAGCCCGCGGACCACATCCGACTCACGGCGCGGTTCGAGGCCGCGCCCCCGAAGGGAAGTGCCTCGTGAAGACCGTGGAGGACTTCGTCCTGCTGCTGCGGGACGAACTCGCCCTGTCCGTGACCGTCGAGGACCTCGGTCGAGGCTTCGACACCGTCGACTCCTGGGACTCGGTGCATCTGCTCGCCCTGTGCACGGCGCTGGAGCGGGAGACCGGCCGGCCCCTGTCCCTGGCCGACGCGCTGGAGGCGGAGAGCCTGGAGGGGCTGTACCGACTGGCGGTGGGGGCGTGACGGAGGGAGGACCGGCCGGGGAGGGCCGACCGCTTTCCGGCGTGACCGAGACAGAGGAGGGCGGGTCGTTGCCCCGGCAGCGCCGGCACACCCTGTTCTTCCTGGAGGTCGTACGGGACTTCGCACCGGTCTTCCTGGACACCGAGGTGGACATGGGCCGGGTCCTCGCCCACCGGGCCGAGGCGGCGGAGCGCGAGGGCGTGCGGTACGCGATCTCCGCGTACGTGCTGCGCGCGGCCGGCCGGGTCCTCGCGGCGCACCCGGACGCGAACGCGGCGATCCAGGGCGGCCCGCGCCGCCCGCGCGTCGCGCACTATCCGTTCGTCAACGGCAAGCTGGCCCTCGACCGGACGCTGGAGGGCCGCCGGGTGGTGCTCGGCACGGTCGTGCCGGACCTCCACGAGGCCGAACTCTCCACGGTCCAGAAGCACATCGACCGGGTACGGGACGGTGATCCGGAGGTCCTGGAGGAGTTCGAGTCCGTTCGGAAGCTGCACCGGCTCTCCTGGGCGGAGGGCCGGAGGGCGTTCCGGCGGGCCGCCGGGTCGCTGGCGCTGCGGCCGCACCTGACCGGGACGTTCTCGGTGACGTCGCTGGGGCACCGGGCGGTGGACTCGTTCCACTCGGTCGGCGGCACGACCACCACCTTCGGGGTGGGCCGGATCCTGGACCGGGTGGTGGTCCGAGACGGCCGGATCGTGGTCGCGCCGGTGCTGCGGCTGAGCCTGGCCTTCGACCACCGGGCGATCGACGGCGCCGAGGCCGCCGACGTACTGACCGAGGTGAAGGAGGCGCTGGAAAGCGTATGAACGACATCGCCGAACTGAAGAACTTCGTGGTGGCGCACACGCGTTCGCAGGGCCTTCCGCCCGAGACGTACGATCCGCTGCTCGACCGGATCCGGCACGACGGGGACGGCACCCCCGGTTCCTGGGTGCGCGAGTGGAGCGCGGAGGCGGCGCGGCTCGCGGAGGCCGGCAAACCGCTGGAGGCGTCCGTGCACTACAACATGGCGCGCTTCCCGTTCGTGGACACCGCCGCCCGGGCGGCGGCGCTGGAGCACTGCACGGCCGCCTTCGCCGCGTGGGCGGCCGACTTCCCCGCGATCGGCCGGCTCGACGTGGAGCTGCCCGGGGGGCGGGTGCGGTGCTGGACGGTGGGCCTCGACGCGGAGACCCCCCGACCGCTGTTCGTGATGACCGGCGGCATCGTGTCGGTCAAGGAGCAGTGGGCGCCGGTGCTGCTCCAGCTCGACCGGCTGGGTTTCGCCGGGCTTGTCACCGAGATGCCGGGGGTCGGCGAGAACACCCTGCCGTACGACGCGGACGCGCACCTCATGTTCTCCGGCCTCCTGGACGCGGTCGAGGGCCGGGCCGACACCGCGCGGACGTACGCGCTGGCGCTCAGTTTCAGCGGCCATCTGGCCCTGCGGGCGGCCCTGTACGACGAGCGGATCCGGGGCGTGGTCGGCGCGGGGACGCCGCTGCGCGACTTCTTCACCGACGCCCGCTGGCAGAAGACGGTGCCGCGCGTCACCACCGACACGCTCGCGCACCTGGCCGGCACCACGCCCGAGGAGGTCTACGGGCTGCTCGCGGACCGCGCCCTCGGGCCCGAGGAATTGTCGGCCCTGCGGATCCCGGTGGCGCACGTGACGAGCCTGCGCGACGAGATCATCCCGCCGGGCGACGCCCGGCTGCTGCGCGAGCACGTGCGTTCGGTGCGTCTGCTGGCCCATGACGACGTGCACGGTTCGCCGCGGTTCTTCGCGCAGACCCGGTTGTGGACGCTGCTGTCGGTGCTGCGGATGCGCGGCGGGTACCGGGAGCAGCGGATCGCGCTGACGCGGGAGTTCGCGCGGCTGCGGTACGCGCCGGCGGTGCGGGCGTGAACGGGGCGACCGCCGCGCCGGCCGGTGAGCGGTGTCTGCGCAGTGTGCTCGGTCGGTTCGCGACCGGGGTGGTCGCGGTCGCCGCGCGGGACGCGCGGACCGGTGAGCGGGCCGGCCTTGCCGCGAACTCCTTCTGTTCGGTGTCCCTGGATCCGCCGCTGGTCTCGTTCTGCGTCGCGCACACCAGCTCCAGCTGGCCCCGGATCCGCGGGGCCGGGCCGTTGGGGATCTCCATCCTCGGGGCCGGTCAGCGGGAGGCGGCGACGCGGCTCGCGGCGCGCGGGGGCGACAAGTTCGCCGGGGTGCCGTGGTCGGCGTCGCCCGGCGGTGCGCCGGTCCTCGGCGGGGCGCTGGCGTGGCTGGAGTGCGCGATCGAGGCGGAGCACCCGGCGGGCGACCACGTGATCGTGGTCGCCCGGGTGCTCCGCCTCGACGCGTCGAGGGAGGGGGAACCGCTGCTGTTCTTCCGCGGCGAGTTCGAGCGGATCAGTCGCTGACGTCCTCGCCGGACGCGGGGCCCCCGGTGGTGCGGCCGGGGGCCCCGAAGGCACGCAGGAAGGTGTCGACGCCCGCGGTGACCACCTGCCGGACCTGCTCGGGGTCGAGCGGCCGGGTGCCGAGCGCGCTCAGGCCGGGCAGCTCCTCGTAGACGAGGGCGATGAACTGGTTGGCGGCCCGCTCGGGGTCCTCGATCCGCAGGTGTCCGGCGTTGGCGAGCCGGGCGAGCCGGCCGGCCAGCGCGTCGGTGAACTGGTTGGGTCCGCTGGCGCGGACCTCGTCGAACAGGTCGGGGAAACGGACGGCCTCCGCGTACAGCAGTCGGCGGACCGACTCGGACTGCTCGTCGCAGTAGCAGTCGACGAGCTTGTGGGCCACGTCCTCCAGGCCGGGCCGCAGCCCCTGCGGGTCGGTCGGGAAGGACTCCAGGACGTCGAGGGTCTTGGCGTTGGAGCGGGCCGCGGTCTCGGTCATCACGTGCCGGAAGAGGTTCTCCTTCGACCCGAGGTGGTTGTAGATCGTGGGCTTCGCGACCCCCGCCTCGGTGGCGATCAGGTCGAGGCTCGCCTGGCTGTAGCCGACGCGCGCGAAGACCCGCAGGGCCGCCTCCACGATGGCCCGCCGCTTGTCCATCCGGCCCCGGTCCGCCGGGGCCGCCTTCGTCCTGGGGGTCTCGCCCGTCCTGGGGGTCTCGCCAACGCTCATGGGCCCATGCTACCGTCACAGCCACAAAATTTAACTACCCAGTTCAAATTGATGGGCACACAAGTTCAAAGGAGTTGCCGTGTCTGCAACGAAAGCGGCGGAGGGCGGCCCCGCCCGGCTCGATTCGGGCCTGCTCACGCTGCTCGGCGTGATGGTGCTCGGCGGGATGATGTCGTACCTGGACGCGACGATCGTCAACGTCGGAATCTCCACCCTGAGCAGCGAGTTCACCGTCACGCTCGCCACCATCGAGTGGGTCACCACCGGCTATCTGCTCGCCGTCGCGCTGGCCATCCCGCTGGCCGGCTGGGCCATGGTCCGCTTCGGCGCCAAGCGCATGTGGCTGCTCGGTCTGACGGTCTTCCTGATCGGCTCGACGCTGGCCGCCTTCGCCTGGAACGCCGAGTCGCTGATCGCCTTCCGCATCGTGCAGGGCCTCGGCGGCGGCATGATCGACCCGATCATGATGACCGTGGTCGCGGGCGCCGCCGGGCCCGAGCGCATCGGCCGGGTGATGGGCCTGATCTCCGTGCCCATCACCCTCGGTCCTGTCGTCGGCCCGATCGTCGGCGGACTGATCCTGGACAGCCTGTCCTGGGAGTGGCTGTTCCTGGTGAACATCCCGTTCGCCCTCGCCGCCATCGTCCTGGCGGTCAAGGTGCTGCCGGCCGACCCGCCGCCGAGCGGGGACCCGGTGCCGCTCGACGCCGTCGGCGTGTTCCTGCTCTCCCCCGGCTTCGCCGCGCTCGTGTACGCGCTCTCCCAGGCCGGCGCGCACGGCTTCGGCAGCGCCCGGGTGCTCGTCGGAATCGCCGTGGGCCTCGCGCTGTTCGTCGCGTACGTCGTGCACGCGCTGCGCACCGACAAGACCCCGCTGCTCGACCTGCGACTGTTCTCCAACAAGGGCTTCACCGCAGGCGTCACCACCATGTTCCTGCTCGGCGGCGGTCTGTTCTCGCTGCTCTTCCTGCTCCCGCTCTACTACCAGCAGGTGCACGGGCACAGCGTGCTCGAGTCCGGCCTGCTCCTCGCGCCGCTCGGTCTCGGCACGCTGATCGGCATGCCGCTGGCCGGCAACCTGGCCGACCGGTTCGGCGCGAAGGTGCTGGTGCCGACCGGCGCCCTGCTGATCGGCGCCGGCGCGCTGGTCTTCACCGGCTCCGGCCCCGACAGCTCCCAGCCGCTCCTCACCGCGGCCCAGCTCGCCGCCGGCTTCGGCATGGGTCTGGTCGGCGCGCCGACCATGGGCTCGGTGTACCGGACGGTGCCGGGCGAGTCCGTCGCCGGGGCGACCGGCGCGGTGTTCATCCTGAACCAGATCGGCGCCTCGCTCGGCATCGCCGTGGTCGCGCTGATCCTCCAGGGCGGCGGCGCGCACACGACGCCGACGACCGAGAGCTTCGGCGACGCCTTCTGGTGGGTGGTGGTGGCCGCCGTGGTCGTCTTCCTCGCCGGTCTGCTGCTGCCCGGCCGCCCGGCACCCGTTCCCGAGGCCCCGGCCGATCCGACGGACGACGCCTCCCCCCGGCCCGTCGCCGACCCGGTCTAGCTCGGTCCGGATCCGGTCCGGACCGAGTCTCCGGCCGGACGTCGTGTCACCCCCGTCGCGGCGCCCGGCCGGTTCCCGGCTCTCTTCCCCTGTCGTTCCCACCGCCTCCCCGAGGAGGAACCATGACCGCCACCGGCACCACTCCGGTCCCGCTCTCCGTGCTCGACGTCGTCCCGGTATTCGAGGACGGCTCCGCCACCGCCGCCCTGCGCGACACCGTGGCGCTCGCCCCGCGCGTCGAGTCCCTCGGCTACCACCGCTACTGGGTCGCCGAGCACCACAACACCCCCAGCCTCGCCACCTCCGCACCGCCGATCCTCATCGGCCGGCTGGCCGCCGCCACGAGCACCCTGCGGGTGGGTTCCGGTGGTGTGCTGCTGCCCAACCACGCCCCGCTGGTGGTCGCCGAGCAGTTCGGCACCCTGGAGGCTCTGCACCCCGGCCGCGTCGACCTCGGCCTGGGCCGCGCACCCGGCACCGACCCCGTCACCGCGCGCGCCCTGCGCCGCTCCCCGGACCGCGGCGAGGACGACTTCCCGCTCCAGATAGCCGAACTGGACGGCTACTTCGCCCCCGGCGACCCCTCGTCCGGCATCACCGCCGTGCCCGCCGCCGACGGCCGCCCCGAACTGTGGATGCTCGGTTCCAGCCCGTCCAGCGCGGCGGCCGCCGGGGCGCTCGGCCTGCCGTACGCGTTCGCCCACCAGATCAACCCGCACGCCACGGCCTTCGCCCTGGAGCGCTACCGCGAGTCGTTCCGGCCCTCCGCCCACCTGGACCGGCCGCGCACCCTCGTCTCGGTCCTGACCACCGTCGCCGACACCGACGAGGAGGCCCGCACGACCGCCTCGCCCTACCTCCTCGGCAAGATAAGGATGCGTACGGTCCGGCGCTTCGACGCCTTCCCGTCCGCGCGCACGGCCGCCGCGCACCGGTACGACAGCGCCGAACGGGCCTTCCTCGACGACCTCGTCGAACCGCAGCTGGTCGGTTCCCCCGACACCGTCCGGGAGAAGCTCGCCGGTCTGCTCGCGCGCACCGGTGCGGACGAGGTGATGGCGCTGACCGTCGTGCACGGCCAGGAGGAGCGGCTGCGCTCCTTCGAGCTGCTGGCCTGGGCGGCCGCCGGCACGGAGGTCCTGTCCCCGAGCGGTGACGACGGTTCAGTCCGGCTTTAGCCCCGGCGACGACAGTGGCCCAGGCCCCCCGCACTCGTCGATCGCTCGGAGTTCGCCATGCACTCGCGCCGTCCGGCTCACAGAGCCGCCCTGTTGTCCGCCGTCGTACTCGCGGGCGTCACCGCCTGCTCCGCGGGCGGGGGCGCCGCTCCCGCCGCCGACGCCAAGCCGGTGAACGGGGGGAAGCTCGTCTACGCGACGGACAGCGAGCCGGACTGCTGGGACCCGCACACGAGCGCGCAGGACGTCACGGCCTTCGTCCAGCGGCCGGTCTTCGACTCGTTGGTCTACCAGACCCCCGAAGGCGAGCTGAAGCCCTGGCTGGCGAAGTCCTGGCGGGTCGGCGCGAACGGCACGACGTACACCTTCACGCTCCGCGACGACGTCACCTTCCACGACGGCAGCCCACTGGACGCGGCGGCCGTCAAGGCCAACTTCGACCACATCATCGACAAGAAGACCGGGTCCCAGTACGCGGCCGGACTGTTCGGCCCGTACGCGGGCACCACGGTGAAGAGCCCGACCGAGATCGAGGTGCGCTTCAGCCGCCCGTACGCCCCCTTCCTCCAGGCCGTCAGCACGACCTACCTGGGCATCGCGGCGCCCGCCTCCCTGAAGGCCGGCGCCGACAAGCTCTGCGCGGGCACCGCATCGGTGGGCAGCGGCCCGTTCAAGGCGGGTACGTACACCCGGGGACAGCAGCGCGGCTACACCAGGAACGCCGCCTACGCCTGGGCGCCCGACGGCGCGGGCCACACCGGGCCCGCCCGGCTCGACTCGTTCACACTGCGCTTCATCACCGAGGACGCCACCCGGGTCGGCGCGCTGACATCGGGTCAGGTCGACGCGGCCGGCGCGGTCCCCGCGCAGCAGGTCGGCGTGGTGAAGCGCGACGCCCGGCTCACGCTCGCCACCAGGGCCGTGCCGGGCGCGGTCGACGCGTTCTACCTCAACACCCGGGGGCGGCTCTTCTCCGACGTCCGGGTCCGCCGGGCGTTCCAGCTCGCCGTCGACCTCGACGCGGTGGTCGGCTCGGTCTTCCAGGGCACCGGCACCCGGGCCTGGAGCATCCTCTCGCCCACCACCCCGGACAGTTACGACCCCTCGCTGGAGAAGAGCTGGCCGCACGACCCGGCGAAGGCCTCGAAGCTCCTCGACGAGGCGGGCTGGACGGGGCGGAACGCCGAGGGCTACCGCACGAAGGACGGCAAGGTCCTCACCGTCGTCGCCCCCGTCTACGGCAGGCCGAGCCTGTTCTCGCAGGCCGTGCAGGGCGAGCTGAAGAAGGCCGGGATCAAGCTGGACCTGGCCGTCTCCACCGACGCCGCCGAGGTCTCCGGCCGGCTGGACAGCGGCCGGTACGACGTGGTGGAGACGTCCTGGGCCCGGGCCGACGGCGACATCCTCAGCCACTTCTTCCTGTCGACCGAGACCTCCGCGAGCGGCGGGCACAACTTCGCCCGGGTCGCCGACCCGCAGGTCGACCGCTGGCTCAAGGAGGCCCAGGCCGCGACCGACGGCACGCGGCGCGCGGCCCTCTACGCCAAGGTGCAGGGCTGGACGCTCGACCGGGCCGCGGTGGTGCCCGCGTACGTCGAGCAGTCCACGGTGGCCGTGAACAAGCGGGTGCACGGGCTGCGCCAGTCGATCTCGGCCTGGCCGGAGTTCTACGGCGCCTGGGTCGGGACCCGCTGATGCGGGCCGCCCTCCGCCACGTCGGTGCCCGGCTCGGCGCGGCCGTCCTGGTCGTGTGGGGCGCCGCGACCCTCGCCTTCCTGGTGCTGCAGCTCGTCCCCGGCGACCCGGTCGACGCGGTCATCGGCTCCCAGGCGCTCGTGGACGCGGAGACCCGGGAGGACCTGCGGCACCGCTACGGACTCGACCAGCCGCTCGCCGTGCAGTACGTGACCTACCTCGGCCGGCTCGCGCGGGGCGACCTGGGCGAGTCGTACCAGCTCCAGCAGCCGGTGGCCCGGGTGCTGGCCGACCAGCTCGGGCCCACGCTCGAACTGGCGCTGTACGTCACGCTGGTGGCGCTGCTCCTCGCGGTCGCGGTGACCGTGCTGACCACCGGGCGGGCCCGCCTGCCGCGCCGGGTCTCGGCGCTCGTCGAGCTGGTCGTGGTGTCCACCCCGTCGTTCTGGCTGGGGATCATGCTGCTGACGGTGTTCTCCTTCCGGCTCGGCTGGTTCCCGGTCTCCGACAGCGGGGACGGGCGTTCGCTCGTGCTGCCGGTCCTGACGCTGGCGCTGCCGATCGCGGCGGTGCTCGCGCAGGTGATGCGCGAGGGGCTCCTCGACGCGCTGCGGCAGCCGTTCGCGCTCACCGCCCGGTCCCGCGGGCTGCGCGAGTCCACGGTGCGGTCACGGCACGCGCTACGACACGCCGCGCTGCCCGCGCTGACGCTGGCGGGCTGGTTCACCGGCACGCTGCTCGGCGGGGCCGTGGTCGTGGAGAACGTGTTCGCCCGCTCCGGGATCGGCCGGGTCGCGCTCCAGGCGGTCGGCGGCCGGGACCTTCCGGTGGTGCAGGGAGTCGTGGCGCTGTCGGCCGTCGCCTTCGTGGTGATCGGCGCGCTGGTGGAGGTGGCGTACGTGGTGGTGGATCCCCGGCTGCGCAAGGGCACCGGGGTGGTGGCCTCATGAGCGTCCCGACACGGGCCGTCCGACCCTCGGTGTGGGCGGCCGGGCTCGCGCTCGCCCTGGTCCTCCTCGCGGCGCTCGCGCCGGGATGGCTCACGGGCGTCGGCGCCACCGACACCGACCCCCTGAACGCGCTCCGCCCGCCGGACGGCGCGCACTGGTTCGGCACCGACCAGCTGGGCCGGGACGTGTTCGCCCGGGTCGTGCACGGCACGCGCCACTCGCTGGCCATCGGCGCGGCGGCGACCGGCGCGGGCGTCGCCGTGGCCGTCGTGTGGGGGCTGACCGCGGCGTTGTCCGGCCGGTTCGGGGACGCCCTGCTGATGCGGGCGGCCGACGCGCTGCTCGCCCTGCCCGGCCTGCTGCTCGCGCTCCTCGTGGTGCTCGTGGCCGGCAAGGGGGTGGTGGGCACGACGATCGCGGTGGCCGTCGGCACGGCGCCCGGCTTCGCCCGGGTGGTACGCGCGCAGGCCCTGGTCGTACGCCGCTCCGGGTACGTGGAGTCGGCGGTCGCCCTCGGGGTGCCGCGCGCGCTCGTCGTGCTCCGGCACGTGCTGCCGAACACGCTGGGCCCGCTGCTCGTGCTGGCGACGGTGACGCTCGGCGCGTCCATCTCCACCGGCGCGGCGCTGAGTTACCTGGGTCTCGGCGCACAGCCGCCGACCCCGGAGTGGGGCGCGATGCTCACCGAGGGCCAGGGCTTCCTCGACCAGGCGTGGTGGATCGCCCTCTTCCCCGGACTGCTGCTGCTGACCACGGTCCTCGCGGTCACGGTGGTCGGCCGCCACACGCAGGACCGAGCCGAAGGACGGGCCTTCTCATGACCGGTGTACGCGAGAGGGACCCGTGGGCGAACGGCGTGCGGGCGCCGAAGGCGTGGCGGCCCGGGGGCCGTGTGCCCGCCGGCGCCGGTTCCGGGACGGACGTGCCCCCGCCGGACGGGCCGCTGATCGAGGTCGTCGACCTGGACGTCCGGTTCGGCGAGGGGCCCGGCCGGGTGCACGCGGTGCGCGGCGCGTCGCTCGAACTGGCGGCGGGCCGGTGCCTGGCCCTGGTCGGCGAGTCCGGCTCCGGCAAGAGCGCCCTGGCGCGCAGCCTGCTCGGGCTCGCCGGGCCCACCGCCACCGTGGGCGCGGCGCGGCTGCGGCTCTTCGGGCAGGACGCCCGGGAGTTCGGCGACCGCGAGTGGCGCACCGTACGGGGGCGGCGGATCGGTCTGGTGGCGCAGGACGCGCTCGTCGCGCTCGACCCGCTGCGACCGGTGGGCAAGGAGATCGCCGAGCCCCTGCTGGCCCACCGGCTCGTGCCCAGGAGGCAGGTCGGCGCGCGGGTGATCGAGCTCCTCGAGCGGGTCGGGGTGCCGGAGCCGGCCGAACGCGCGGCGAGCCACGTCCACCAGCTGTCCGGCGGGCTGCGCCAGCGGGCGCTGATCGCGTCCGCCCTGGCGGCGGACCCCGGGGTGATCATCGCGGACGAGCCGACCACCGCGCTCGACGCCTCCGTCCAGGCCAGGATCCTGTCCCTGCTCGGGGAGTTGAAGGCGGCCGGCACCGGTCTGCTGCTGATCAGCCACGACCTGGCGGTGGTCGAGGCGCTGGCCGACCGGGTGGCGGTGATGAAGGACGGCCGGATCGTCGAGTCGGGCCCGGTGCGGGACGTGCTGGAACAGCCGCGGCACGCGTACACCCGGGCGCTCCTCGCGGCCGTGCCGGGCAGCCGGCGGCGCCCCGTGCCGCCCGCCGTCACGACGGGCGAACCGCTGCTCGTCGCCCGCGACCTGGTCAAGGGGTTCGCCGTCCGGCGCGGCGGCCGGCGCACGGCCGTCGCCGGTGTCTCGTTCACGCTGCGCCCCGGCGAGTCCCTGGGGCTCGTCGGCGAGTCCGGCTCCGGGAAGTCGACGCTGGCCCGGCTCGTGCTCGGTCTCGCCTCGCCCGACGAGGGGGACATCCGCCTGGCGGGCCGGCCGTGGAGCGCGGTGCGCGAGCGGGAGCGGCGGCCGTACCGGGGCGAGCTGCAGCTGGTGCCGCAGGACCCGCTCAGCGCCTTCGACCCGCGCTGGAGCGTGGCCCGGATCGTCGGCGAGGGGCTGGCCGCGTCGGGCGTGCCGCGCCCGGAGCGTGCCGCGCGGACGCTGGCGCTGCTGGAGCGCGTGGGGCTGGCGGCGGAGCATCTCGGCCGGCGGCCGGCCGCCCTGTCCGGCGGACAGCGACAGCGGGTGGCGATCGCCCGGGCCCTGGCGCCGGGGCCACGGCTGCTGGTGTGCGACGAGCCGGTGTCCGCGCTCGACGTGTCCGTACAGGCGCAGGTCCTGGACCTGCTGGGGGAGCTGCGGTCCTCGTTCGGTCTGGCGACGCTGTTCATCTCGCACGACCTGGCGGTGGTCCGGGAGGTCTGCGCGCGGGTGATGGTGATGAAGGACGGCCGGATCGTGGAGTCCGGCCCGGTGGAGGAGGTCTTCGCGGCGCCTTCCCATCCGTACACCCGGGCGCTGCTCGCGGCGGTCCCGAAGCGCGCGCGTGCGGTGGAGGACCGGGCGCGTGCGGTGCCGGGGGGAGAACCGGGCGACGGGACGGGGCCGGCACAAGAGCGGCTTTAGATCCGGCCAACAGGGCGCTGCCAGCGTGGGCGTGCCCCATCCCCGTCCCAGCCGGAGGTCAGCGTCCATGCCCCGCCCACCAGCCCACCCCCGCGTGTCGAGACTCCCGTCCCTCACGGGACTGAGATTCGTCGCGGCGCTGCTCGTCTTCGCCTTCCACACCACCTGGCAGACCGCGTACGTCGGCGGTTCCGGCGGTGAGGCGCTCGGTGACGTGTTCGCCAACGCCGGGTTCTACGGTGTCAGCTTCTTCTTCGTGCTCAGCGGCTTCGTGCTGACCTGGTCGGCGCGGCCCGACGACACCGCGCCGCGCGTCTGGCGCCGCCGGCTGGCCAAGATCTACCCGAACCACCTGGTCACGTTCGCCGTCGCCGCCGTCCTCATGCTGATCGCCGCCGACCCCTTCACCACCAAGGGCACGCTGGCCAATCTCTTCCTGCTCCAGGCCTGGTTCCCCGACATCACCGTGCCGAACACGATGAACGCGGTGAGCTGGTCGCTCTCGGTGGAGCTCTTCTTCTACCTGAGCTTCCCGTTCCTGCTGCGGCTGCTGAACCGGGTGCCGACCGCCCGCCTGTGGCCGCTCGCCGTCACCCTCGGCGCGTTCACCGTGCTCGCGCCGGTGGTCGGTCAGTACCTCGTCACCGGGACCCCGCTGCCCTTCATCGACGACGGCACGCTCTCCTTCGAGCAGATCTGGTTCGTCTACTTCTTCCCGCCGGTCCGTGCCCTGGAGTTCGTCCTCGGCATGGTCGCCGCCCGCCTCGTGATCGCCGGTGCCTGGCCCCGGTTCGGCCTGCTGCCCGCCGGGCTGCTCGCCGTCGCCGGCTACGCCGTCAACTCGCTGGTGCCGTACCTGTACGGCGTGGCCGGCACCGCCGCCCTGTGGCTGACCCCGCTGGTGGCCGCCGCCGCGCTGGCCGACGAGAGCGGCGGCAGGTCGCCGCTGCGCGGCCGGGTCCTGGTCCGGCTCGGCGAGCTGTCGTTCGCGTTCTACATGGTGCACGGCCTGGTCGTGTCGTACACCCACCGTTGGCTGATCGCCGGCCGGGACCTGCCGCCCGCCGTCGGGGCCGCGCTGCTCGTGGCGGCGCTGCTGCTCGCGCTGGCACTCGCGTACGTCCTGTTCCGCTGGGTGGAGACGCCGCTCACGCGCAGGCTCGCCCCGCCCCGGCCGGCCCCGCCCACCCCCGTTCCGGCCGCGGTGCCGCCCACCGCCGTCCTGGAGGCCAAGGAATGACCGAGAAGACGACCGGGACGGTGGGGACGACCCCCTCCTCCCCGCCCGCCTATCCGCAGGCCCGCAGCTGCCCCTTCCAGCCGCCGGCCGGCTACGACAGCTACCGCGCGGAGGGCCCGGTGTCCCTCGTCGAGCTCTACGACGGGCGCCGGGTGTGGGCGGTCAGCGGCCACGAGGAGGCCAGGGCGGTGCTGCTCGACGCGGCCACCTACTCCTCCGACCGGATCCACCCGCACTATCCGGCCACCGCTCCGCGCTTCGAGGCCGCCCGCAAGGTCCGCAACTTCATCGGCATGGACCCGCCGGAGCACACCGTCCAGCGTCGCATGCTGCTCTCCACCTTCACGGTGAAGAAGGTGAACGCGCTCAGGCCGGGCATCCAGCGGCTGGTGGACGAGCTGATCGACGCCATCGAGGCCAAGGGCCCGACCGCGGACCTCGTACCGGACTTCGCGCTGCCGGTGCCGTCCGTCGTCATCTGCGAGCTGCTCGGTGTCCCGTACGCGGACCACGCCTTCTTCGAGCAGCAGTCCCGCCGCGTGGTGACCGGCACCACCACCCTGGAGGACAGCGCCGACGCCTTCGCACAGCTCAGTTCCTATCTGGACGGGCTGATCCGGCGCAAGGAGCAGGAGCCGGGCGACGGCCTCCTGGACACCCTGATCGCCGAACAGCTGGCCCCCGGCCGCCTCTCGCACCGCGACCTGGTCGACATCGCGCTGCTGCTGCTCGTCGCCGGGCACGAGACCACCGCCAGCGCCATCGCGCTCGGGGTGTTCACCCTGCTCCGGCACCCCGGCCAGTTGGCCGCGCTGCGGGCCGACGCCTCCCTGCTGCCGACGACGGTGGAGGAGCTGCTGCGCTACATGGCGATCGCCGACGGGGTGGCCCGGTTCGCCACCAGGGACGCCGAACTCGCCGGTCACCGGATCAGGGCGGGCGACGGCGTGATCGTGGTGATCTCGACCGCCAACCGGGACGAGGACGCGTTCCCCGGCGCGGACGCCTTCGACGTGGCGCGTGGCGCGCGCCACCACATCTCCTTCGGACACGGCGTGCACCAGTGCATCGGGCAGAACCTGGCCCGCGCCGAGATGGAGATCGCCCTGTCCACGCTGTTCCGCCGGCTGCCGGGGCTGCGCCTCGCCGTGCCGGCGGGCGCGCTGCCGCTCAAGGAGCCCGGCGGCGTGCAGGGCATCTGGGAACTGCCCGTCACCTGGTGAAAGGACCGCGCGCCGCGGACGGACCACGGCGCCGGCATCGCAGAAGGGACCTGAGAGAGATGCGCATCACGGCCGACACCCACCGGTGTCTGGGGGCGGGACAGTGCGTGCTGTCCGAACCCGACCGTTTCGACCAGTCGGACGACGGGACGGTGCTCCTGCTACGGGCGCCGGTGACCGGACCGGAGGAGGAGGCGACGGTCCGCGGGACCGTGGCGCTCTGTCCCTCGCAGGCGCTCCGGCTGGAGGCCTGAGGTGCCGGTCGAAGGGCGTCTGGTCGACGCGGTCGCGGACCATCGGGGGCGGCTCCTCGGCGTCGACGAGCTCCCGCCCGTACCCGGAGTGGACGTGCGGGAGCTGCTCGTACCGGGGCCGCCCGGCAGTCCCGCCGTACGGGTGCGGGTGTACCGCCCCGGGGACGCCCGGGCGGCCCTGCCCGCGGTGCTGTGGATCCACGGCGGCGGGTTCTGCCTGGGCAATGTGGACTCCGTGCACCTGAGCGCCGCGCAGGCGGCGCTGCACGCCCGGGCCGTGGTGGTCGCCGTCTCCTACCGGCTGGCGCCGGAGCATCCGTACCCGGCGGGACTCGACGACTGCTGGGCGGCGCTGGAGTGGGCGGCGGGCCACCCGGGCGAGCTGGGCGCCGACCCGGCCCGGCTCGCGGTGGCCGGGGCGAGCTCCGGCGGCGCGCTGGCCGCCGGGCTCACCCTGCTCGCCCGTGAGCGGGGCGGGCCCGCGCTGTGCTTCCAGCACCTGAGCACACCGGTGCTCGACGACCGGCCGGCGACCGCGTCGATGGCCGCGTACACCGACACCCCGGTCTGGAACCGGCGCCTGGCGGAGGAGAGCTGGCAGCTGTATCTGGGCGAGTCGGCGGACCGGGGACCCGGCCGGCTTCCGGTGTTCGCGGCCCCGGCCCGGGCGACGGACCTGAGCGGACTGCCGCCCGCCTACCTCTCGACCGCGGGCCTGGACCCGCTGCGGGACGAGGGGCTGCTGTACGGGCTGCGGCTCGCGCAGGCGGGCGTACCGGTGGAACTGCACAACTTCCCCGGCGCGTACCACGCGTTCGTGGACGGGGTGTCGCCCGAGGACCGGCAGCGGATCGGGGCGGAGCACCTCACGGCGCTGCGGGCGGGGCTGCACCGCCCCGTCGCCGACCGGGTTTAGAACGCCGAAAGCCCCCCGTTAGGGCCGGTGGTGAGTCTGGTGACGCATTCGTCCTCGACGAGGGAGTACGTCAGACCATGGCCAAGCCCAGCTCCGCACCGATCGCCGTCGTCGGACTCGCCTGCCGTCTGCCGGGCGCCGCCGACCCCGACGCCTTCTGGCGGCTGCTCGGCCGGGGCGAGGACGCGGTCGGGGAGCCGCCGGCGGACCGCTGGTCCGCCTCGGCTCCCCGGCGGGGGGCCTTCCTCGACGAGGTGGACCGGTTCGACGCCGCGTTCTTCGGGATCTCCCCGCGCGAGGCGGCGGCCATGGACCCGCAGCAGCGGCTGATGCTCGAACTGGGCTGGGAGGCCCTGGAGGAGGCGGGGATCGTGCCCGGCTCGCTGGCGGGCAGCCGCACGGCCGTGTACGCGAGCGCCATCTGGGACGACTACGCGGCGCTGCACCACCGGCGCGGCGAGGCGGCGGCCGGCCGGCACTCGGTCACCGGGCTCGGCCGGGGCATCATCGCCAACCGGCTCTCGTACGTCCTGGGTCTGACCGGCCCGAGTCTGACGGTCGACGCGGCGCAGTCCTCGTCGCTGGTCGCGGTCCACCTGGCCTGCGAGGGCCTGCGGCACGGCGACGCCGACCTGGCCGTCGTGGGCGGTGTGAACCTGATCCTGTCCCCGGGCAGCAGCGCGGACAGCGCCCGGTTCGGCGCCCTGTCCCCCGACGGCCGCTGCTACACCTTCGACTCCCGTGCCAACGGATACGTCCGGGGCGAGGGCGGCGTCGCCGTCGTCCTGAAGCCGCTCGACCGGGCCGTCGCCGACGGGGACCGGGTGCACTGCGTGATCCTGGGCAGCGCCGTCAACAACGACGGCGCGTCGACCGGTCTGACCGTGCCCGACCAGGGCGCTCAGGAGGCCGTGCTGCGGGCCGCCCACGCCCGCGCGGGCACCGACCCGACGGCGGTCCAGTACGTCGAACTGCACGGTACGGGAACGCCGGTGGGCGATCCGGTGGAGGCGGCGGCGCTCGGCGCCGCGCTGGGCGCGGGCCGCCCGTCGGACGCCCCGCTGCTCGTGGGCTCCGCGAAGACGAACGTGGGGCATCTGGAGGGCGCGGCCGGTCTGGTCGGTCTGCTGAAGACCGCCCTCGCGGTGTCCCGGCGGCGCATCCCGGCGAGTCTGAACTTCCGGGAGCCCAACCCGGCCATCCCGCTCGACGCGCTGGGGCTGCGGGTCCAGACCCGGGAGAGCGACTGGCCGGAGCCCGGTCGGCCGCTGGTCGCGGGCGTCAGTTCGTTCGGCATGGGCGGCACCAACTGCCATGTGGTGGTGGGTGAGGCGGGGCGGGTGCCGACGCCGTCGGCCGATGCCGTGCGCTCGGGCGACGGTGCTCGGGAGCCGCTCGCCTGGCTGCTGTCCGGACGTGACACGGCCGCGCTCCGGGGGCAGGCGGAGCGGCTGCGCCGGCACCAGGAGCGGTACGGACACGACGCGTTGGACACGGCGTACGCACTCGCCGCGCACCGGACGCGCTTCGACGAACGGGCCGTGGTGATCGCCGAGGACGCGGCCGGCCTGCTCGCCGGAACGGCGGCGCTGGCGCGTGGCGAGGAGCACCCGGCGGTGGTACGGGGAACGGTCGGCGGACCGGTTCGTACGGCCTTCCTGTTCACCGGTCAGGGCAGCCAGCGGGCGGGCATGGGACGCGAACTGCACGAGCGGTACGAGGTGTTCGCCGCCGCCTTCGACGAGGC